>JAZSPM010000016.1:0-13522 GCA_045537455.1 Candidatus Ornithomonoglobus sp.
TAAACGTAATTTTCAAAGCTTTTGGATAACTTGCTTCTCAATGGCTGTTTGCTCTGTGCGAGAAATCGAGAAAGCATTTCATATGTATATGACAATCTGTTTTTTGGCACGTAAGGTGTGCCCCAGATTGGAATATAGATATGAATTGCTTTCGAGATTTTATCTATACTAAGAGCAGGGGATTTAAGGCAAATAACGCTTCAGCGTTGTAGCATAGCAAACTGTAAGTTTGCGTAGCGTTGCAAAGACGGCGAATGAGTCCCCTTATATAAGAATTTATTTAAAGAAAGGAAATATAAAATGAAAAAATTTATGGATGAAAACTTCATGCTTAACAATGAAACTGCTGTTAAGCTGTACAACAACTTTGCAAAGGATATGCCGATATGTGACTATCACTGTCATCTAAGCCCCAAGGCAATGTACGATGATAAGCAGTTCAAAAGCATAACTGAAATATTCCTCGGTGGCGACCATTACAAATGGAGATATATCCGTTCATGCGGAGTAGGGGAGGAATATATAACAGGAAGCAAAAACAGCTTTGAAAAATTCCAGGCGTTCTGCTCATGTCTGCAGTATGCAATCGGAAATCCGTTGTATCACTGGACTCACCTTGAGCTTAGCCGTTACTTTAACATAAACGACGTAGTTACTGCCGACAACGCCAAAGAAATCTATGACAAAGCAAACGACTACATAAAGGAAGTAAACATGACTCCGTCATACCTGATTAACTCATCAAATGTAAAATACATCTGTACAACAGACGACCCTGTTGATACACTTGAATACCATGATAAAATCAGGGAAAAGGGACACATCAAGGCAAAGGTTCTTCCAACCTTCCGTCCTGACCCTGCACTGGCTATTGAAAAGGAAAGCTTTGTTCCGTATGTAAACCGCTTAAAGGAAGCGGCAAACATGGAAATCAAAACCTACAAGGAGCTTGTTGAAGCTTTATACAAGCGTATCGAATACTTCCACGAAAGAGGCTGCCGTATAAGCGACCACGCCGTTGAATATGTTCCGTTTCATGACGGCTCAGCAAAGAAGGCATTCAAAAAAGCAATGGCAGGAATTAAGCTTGGTAAAAAGGAAATTGATGATTTCAAAACCTCACTTATGTGTGATTTAGCTAAGAAATACACCGAAAAAGGCTGGGCAATGCAGATTCACATCGGAGCATTGAGAAACAATAACTCACGTATGTTCACAGACCTCGGCCCTGATTCAGGCTTTGATTCAATCGCAGACCACGAAATAGCTTCTAATCTTTCAAAGCTATTAAATGAAATGGACAAGGAAATTTCTTTGCCAAAGACAATCCTTTATACTCTTAATCCTAAGGATAACTACGTTTTGGGAACAATGCTCGGTAACTTCCAGTCATCTGAGGTTAAGAGCAAAATTCAGTTCGGTTCGGGTTGGTGGTTCAATGACCAGCGTGATGGTATGGTAAATCAGATGCGTTCACTTGCAAACTTAGGCTCACTGCCGAACTTTGTAGGAATGCTTACAGATTCAAGAAGCTTTTTATCCTACACACGTCATGAATATTTCAGACGAATCCTATGTAACCTTATCGGCGGATGGGTTGAGGACGGCGAATTCCCTGACGATATGAACACACTTGAAACAATAATCAAGGGCATTTGCTTCGATAATGCGGAAAACTATTTTAAATTTTGATAAAATTTTAAAAAAAATGTAGACAAACATATACTTTATGTTGTATAATAAAACTATATAAGCAAAAATGCTTAAAAGGAAAGGAATGAATTATAATGAAAATTTTTAAAAAGCTTGCAGCACTGACTATTGTCGGAGCAATAGCTGTCGGCGGTGCAGTATCAGCAATGGCTTTTGATGATATGCCATCAGGAGCAATGGGTGTTGCAATAGAAAACGCAGTTGCAAACGGCTTGCTTACAGGTTATGATGACAACACTGTTAAGCCTAACGACCCAATCACAAGAGCTCAGATGTCAGCAATAATCGTAAGAGCCTTCGGTGCAACAGAAAAAGCAGTAAGCAGCTTCGGTGACGTAGCAGATAATGCGTGGTATAAGGAATCAGTTGAAAAGGCTGTTTACATGGGTGCCTTCAAGGGTGACGACAACGGCAATTTTAATCCTGAGAACAACATAACCTTCCAGGAAACATACACAGTTCTTGCAAGAGTTTTCCAGTTTGTTGAAAGAATAAATTATGAGGGTGTTGCTATACTACCTGCAAAGGATGACTGTCTTGATGCATTTGCAGACAAGGATCAGATTGCATCATGGGCGGTTGATTATGCAAAGGCTGTTGTTGACATCGGCGGATACACAGGTATCGACGGATTGCTAAAGCCGACCGAATCAATCACAAGAGGCGAATTTGCAATGATTATGGACGAGCTTGTAAGTCTTTACATAGACAAAGAGGGAACATACACAACAGGATTTGGTACAGGAACAGTTGTTGTTCGTTCAGGCGGCGTTACAATCGACGGTCTTAAAACAGACAGAAACCTTATCCTGAGCTACGGCATAGATAAGGAAACAGTAGTTAAAAATTCAACAGTAAACGGCTGTGTGGTTGTTTACGGCGGAACAGACAAGACACCTGTTCAGAATAACGGCACATTAAGACCTGATGACAGTCTTATCAGTATCTCACTTCACAGCGATGCAACAATATACGACTGCCGTATATTTGCTCCTTATTCAATTATAACTGTTGATTGTTCAAAGTTAAATCCTGAAACAGACAGAATTCCAAATATTAAATCACATCCTACAACATCCATTATCAATCTTGGTAATATAGGTTAAAAAAATCAAGGGCGGAAATTCCGCCCTTTTTTTGATTTCTTATATATCTAAATTTGACACATATTTTGCGTTTTGTTCAATAAACTCACGTCTTGGTTCAACCTTGTCACCCATAAGAACTGTAAAGATTTCGTCTGCCATCTGTGCGTCTGCAAGCTCAACTCTTAGCATCGTACGTCTTTCAGGGTCCATTGTTGTTTCTTTAAGCTCCGCAGGGTCCATCTCTCCAAGACCTTTATATCTCTGAACCTTTGCTCCTGCTCCAAGCTCCGCAATATAACGGTCACGCTCGTTTTCGTCATACGCATAACGCTCAACAAGGTTCTTGTTCTTGCCCTTGAACACCTTAAACAGCGGCGGCTGAGCAATGTAAACATGACCTGCATCAATAAGCGGACGCATATGTCTGAAGAAAAACGTCAGAAGAAGCGTTCTGATATGCTGACCGTCGACGTCGGCATCCGCCATGATGATAACCTTGCCGTATTTGAGGTTATCAATATTAAATTCATCACCGATACCTGTTCCAAGTGCCTGAATGACAGGGAGTAGCTTTTCGTTTGAATAAACCTTGTCAATTCTTGATTTTTCAACGTTAAGCATCTTACCCCAAAGCGGAAGAATCGCCTGATAACGGCGGTTACGTCCCTGCTTTGCTGAACCTCCCGCACTATCTCCCTCGACGATAAACAGCTCTGCGTAATCTGCACCTTCGTCCTGACATCTTGCAAGCTTACCAAGAAGCGACGAGTTTGATGCAGCTCCACTCTTTCTTGCGGATTCTCTTGCTCTCTTTGCGGCTTCTCTTGCACGTGAAGCCGTAAGTGTTTTTTCTATAATAGTCTTTGCGGTTCTTGGGTTTTCCTCAAGGAATGCCGCAAATTTGTCATTCAATGCATTTTCAACAAGCGTTCTTGCCTCACTGTTACCAAGCTTGGCCTTTGTCTGTCCCTCAAACTGAGCCTCTGTAACCTTAACGCTGATAATCGCAGTAAGACCTTCACGAGTGTCCTCACCCGAAAGGTTCGGGTCTTTTTCTTTGAGCAGCTTGTTACGTCTTGCATAATCGTTAATAACTCTTGTTAAGCCTGACTTAAAGCCTGTTTCGTGAGTACCACCGTCGTTTGTATTAATATTGTTCGCAAACGACAGCAAGCTCTCAGCGTATGATGTCGTGTACTGCATAGCAACCTCAACCATCATACCCTCACGCTCAGCCTCAAAGTAAACGATTTCATCATGAATCGGGTCTTTACTTCTGTTCAGGTATTTTACGAATTCCTTTATACCGCCCTCTGCATGAAGCGTCACAGGCTCATGCTCATCACTGCGGTGGTCGGTGAAAATAATCTTTACACCCTTATTCAAAAACGCCTGTTCACGAAGTCTCTTATGAAGTGTATCATAATCAAATTCAAGCACCTCAAAGATTTCAGGGTCAGGCTTGAATGAAATTTTTGTACCTGTCTTTTCCGTATCGCCGATAATTTTCAGCTGACAGGTCGGAGTACCTCTTTCATAGCGCTGATAATAAACGTGCTCTCCGTTTGAAACCTCAACCTCCAGATGCTCTGACAACGCATTAACAACCGACGAACCAACACCGTGCAGACCGCCCGATACCTTGTATCCGCCGCCGCCGAACTTACCTCCGGCGTGTAGGATTGTAAGAACAACCTCAACTGTCGGAATACCCTGCTGTGGGTGAATACCTACAGGGATACCACGACCGTTATCGGTTACGGTTACGGAATTATCGGGATTAATATCCACAAGAATTTCCGTACAGTAGCCCGCAAGAGCCTCGTCGATGGAGTTATCCACAATTTCATATACAAGATGATGAAGTCCCGGTGCGGCTGTTGAACCGATGTACATTCCCGGACGCTTTCTTACGGCGTCAAGACCTTCCAAAACCTGTATTTGGTTTTCGTCATAAGTGGTTTCAATTTTCTGTTCCATTTCACTCATTTTTAAAATTCCTTCCTTATATTTAATTCGTAATAGGTAATTATTTTAAATGTCTATATGCAAGTCCCTCGAAAGCATTTCAAATTACTCAAAAATTTCGATATTACGTTGCATACAAAATTTTTGAAATGTAATTTTCAAAGCTTTCGGATGACTTGCTCTGTGCGAGAAGATAGAAAGCGTGTCATATTCATATGACAATCTGTCTTTTTGGCACGTAAGGTGTGCCAAAGATTGGCATATAATATGATATGCTTTATATCTTTTACTTACTCAAATTTATTTTCTATATTTCTTCTGTTAAGTACCTGCGTTGACATTGAAGATATAAACACTGTCGTTTTTCCTCTGCCGTTTGTTACGATAAAGGATTTTGGCATATCCTCTGTTGCGTAAACCACCTCGCCGTTATCCTGTGCGGCGTGCAAAAAGCCCTTGCCCAGGCGTGACACTGTGGTGTTATCTATATCAAATATTCCTATGATGTCGCACGTTCGGATAACAACATCATTTCCTATGTGAAGATACATTTTTACTTCTCCTTTATAATTCCATTCTCCACATAAAACAGCTTTGTTCCTTCTGTGCTTTGGAGAATATCCGTATCGGTCGATGTGATAAGCACCTGCTTGTCCTTTATCTTTTCTGCAAGATACAGCCTGCGTGATTTGTCAAGCTCGCTCATGATGTCATCAAGCAGAAGCACGGGGTACTCGTCCTTAATATGGTGCATATAATCAGAAAGAGCAATCTTGAGCGTAAGTGCCGCTGTTCTTTGCTGTCCCTGAGATGCATATAATTTTGCATCCGAGCCGTTTATGTTAATACGTATATCGTCACGCTGTATTCCGTAAAGTGCCGTTTGCATATCAATCTCACGTTTTTTGTTCTGTTCAAGAGCTTTGTAATAATCCTCGCTTGTGATGCTTTCAAGCTTGATACCCGGCATAAAGATAAGCTCCAGCTTTTCTCCTGAAATCTCCGACTGAATATTTTCCGCAAAGCCTTTAAGTAAATCAAGAAACTCAAGTCTCTGACGCATTATTTTTGCACCCTCAACGCTTAGCTGTTCATTCCATACATCAAGCATTACGTCCGATTGTTTGGTATATTTCATGGATTTTAGCAAACTGTTTTTCTGTACAAGCGATTTACTGTAATCAATAAGGCTTACCAAATAGCTTGGAAACAGCTGACTGATTGCCAAATCCACAAATTTTCTTCTTACCGACGGTGAGCCTTTAACTAAGTTCAAATCCTCAGGCGAGAACATTACGGTATTTAGATAATTCATCAGCATCGACAGCTTTTTTATCGGCACATTGTTTATTGAAATTGACTTTTTGCCGTTTTTGGCAAAGGTCATGACCGATTTATATTCACGCTCCGAGGTCTCAAATTCAACTGCGGCACGGAACATATCGCTCCCGAAGCGTATAAGCTCCTTATCGGACTTGGCTCTGTGGCTTTTGCCCTGCGAGAACATATACACCGCCTCTAAGATATTTGTTTTACCCTGTGCGTTTTTACCGTATATTAAGTTGGTTTTTGGAGAAAGCTCAACGCTTTGCTCACAATAATTGCGGAAATCCTTTAAGGATAGCCTTGTAACGTGCATTTATTCCACCCTTATTTCTATTGTTTCGTCCTCAAACTCAACCGTAACAACGTCGCCTGAGCGGATTTTTTTACCTCTCATAGTGCATATTTCGCCATTGACGCTGACAATTTCATCTAAAATCATTTCCTTGGCAATACCGCCTGTCGGTGCCGCCGTAGAAAATTTCAGAAGCTGGTCAAGCTTGATAAATTCAGTATCTATTTTTATGTTCATGGTTTTCTCCTTTTTTATGTTAGGGGATTGCATCCCATATAACCCCTGCTTTTTAATGTAGGTAAAATCTCGAAAGCAATTCATATCTATATTCCAATCTGGGGCACACCTTACGTGCCAAAAAACAGATTGTAATATACATATGAAATGCTTTCTCGATTTCTCGCACCGTACGAACAGCCATCAGAAGCAAGTCATCCGAAAGCGTTTAAAATTATAATCCAAGAAATTTTTGTATGCAACGTAATATCGAAAATTTCTTGTTAATTTTAAATGCTTTCGAGGGACTTGTGGTTATTTATTTTTAATTTGATATTCTTGTAATCTTTTCCACGCCCCTGATTTGCTTTAACCTCTTGTTTATCAGTGCAAGGTCGGCAGTATTTCTGATTTCAACACCCATTTGCATAACAGCCATACCCTTTTTATTTACAAAAGCATTGATGGTTTTCATATGCACCTTCATTTCGGCAAGCATATTTGTAACCTCCATCAAAAGACCGTCACGGTCGGGGGCTTCAAGCTGAAGGCTGGCAACGTATGAGGTACTTCTTTCGCTATCCCAGTAAACCTCAATAAATCTGCCCTTATCCTCCTCGCTCATAACATCAGGGTTCATGTTCGGGCAGTCCTTACGGTGAACGCTTACTCCTCTGCCCTTTGTGATAAAGCCCACAATGCTGTCGCCTGCAACGGGATTACAACAATGTGCAAGTCTTACAAGACAGTTATCAATATCCTTAACTATAATACCCTTGCTTGAACCTGAATGCTTTGCGGCAACCGCCTCAACCTCACCTGATTCATCGTTATATATAGCCTCAAGCTTTTTCTTATCCTCTAATTCCTTCTGCTCCTGAAGCCACTTGTCACGGAGTCTTACAACAACCTTTTGTGCCGTAAGTCCGCCATAGCCGATACTTGCATATAAATCATCAAGCGACTGGAAGCCGTAACGCTTTGCGATAGCACCAACCCATTCGGGCTTGAAAAGCTGTGAATGGGTGTTTCCTATTCTGCGAAGCTCACGTTCTATAAGCTCTTTTCCGTGTTCAATATTTTCCTCACGTCGCTCACGCTTGAACCACTGATTAATCTTGTTCTTTGCCTGTGACGTTTTACATATTTTTAACCAGTCTCGGCTCGGACCGTGAGTATTTGCTGTTAAAATTTCTACAATTTCACCTGTTTTAAGATTATAGTTATTCGTTACAATCTTTCCGTTAACCTTTGCACCGCTCATTTTGTATCCGACCTGAGAGTGGATTCTGAACGCAAAGTCAATAACCGTCGAGCCTGCAGGAAGCGATATTACACGTCCGTTCGGGGTAAATACGAAAACCTCATCCTCAAACAAATCTACCTTTAATGTATTAAAGAAGTCATCAGCATCAAGGATTTCGTTCTGTGTATCAAGCAGATTTCTTACCCATTCGAGCTTTGAATCCATTTCATTCTCGCCCGAAATACCTTCTTTATATTTCCAGTGTGCGGCGATACCGTTTTCAGCAATCTGATGCATCTGCCATGTTCGTATCTGAATTTCAAACGGGGTTCCCTTAGGGCCTATAACCGTCGTATGAAGCGACTGATACATATTCGGCTTTGGCATTGCGATATAGTCCTTGAACCTCATCGGAACAGGTGTGTATAAATCATGAACCATGCCGAGGATTGCGTAACAGTCTGTTACCGTATCAACAATGATACGAACCGCAAACAGGTCATAAAGCTCCTCCATTGTTTTGTTCTTGGTGAACAGCTTGCGGAATATACTGTAAAAATGCTTTGCACGTCCCGTAACCTGACCTTTTATATTCATCTCATCAAGCTTCTTTTCAAATATGCTGATGATGTCCCTGACGTATTCCTCACGCTCGCTCTTTTTCTGATTTATACTGCTTGTTATTTCCTCATATGCTACAGGGTCAAGGTATTTTAATGCCAGATCCTCAAGCTCAATCTTGATTTTTGACATACCAAGACGATGTGCAAGAGGTGCGTATACGTCAAGTGTCTCTTTTGAGATTGTAAGCTGTTTTTCATGCGACATAAAATTCAGCGTACGCATATTATGCAAACGGTCGATAAGCTTTATTACGACAACTCTTATGTCCTTACCCATTGCAAAGAACATTTTTCTGAGATTCTCAACCTGCTGTTCCTCAGGTGACACGTATTTTATCTTTTTAAGCTTTGTAACGCCGTCAACAAGTGCCGCTACGTTTTCTCCGAATAATGACTGAATATCTTCGTGAGTATACGGAGTATCCTCTACAACGTCATGCAGAAGTGACGCCGTTATTGTGGTTGCATCAAGATTAAACTGCGAAGCAATATATGCAATCTGAACGGGATGCTCAATATACGGAGCACCGCTTTTTCTGAATTGATTTTTATGTGCCTGCTTTGCAAGTCTGTATGCAATATAAATCATGTCTGTGTTGGCATTCGGTGAATAGCTGTTTATGCGGTCGATTATTTCATTGACAACCGCATCTGTATCCGATTCCAACGCCTGAGGAAGGCGTTCGGGTGATAATATTGAATATTTTGCCGTGTCATTCATTATATGCCACACATCCTTTCTTTTATATTAAGGGGACTCATTCGCCGTCCCCAATCCCCGGCTTTTTAGTGTAGTTACAAAGATAGAAAGCATATCATATTATATGCCAATCTTTGGCACACCTTACGTGCCAAAAAGACAGATTGTCATATGAATATGACACGCTTTCTATCTTTATCGCACAGGGCAAACAGCCATTGAGAAGCAAGTTATCCAAAAGCTTTTTATACCCATATAGCAAGCAAGTCAACCGAAAGCGTTTAAATTTACGCTTCAAGAAATTTCGTATGCAACGTAATATCGAAATTTCTTGGTAAATTTTAATGCTTTCGAGGGACTTGTGATATTGATTTGCTTTTGAGATTTTATTTACACTTCTTTATATCCTTTAACAATAACTGTACATTATAATTTCCCTGAAAATTATTTATATCCATCTGGAAAGCAACGCTTATTACATCTCCGGGACGAAGCTCCTTTGAGTATTCGCCCATATAAAAGCCGATGCAGTTCATCTGCTTACCGCCTTTGGCAATCACTATCCTGAGATGCTTATTTTCGTTACCGACAGCCGTTATTTGAATTATTTCCGCTTCGTCAAGAGAAAATACAGGTTTTTCATTTCCCACTCCGAAAGGCTCAAGACGTGAAAGTGCTTTTGCATTTTCAAGCGTAACTGCTCTTTCAGAAATTCGGCAGTCAATTTTGACTTTCGGAATCATGTCGCCCTCTGTAAGCATTTCATCTGCGTATCTATTTATCTTTGCAGTGAATTTTTCAAGGTCCGATATATTTATTGTAAGCCCTGCGGCAATTTTATGTCCGCCGAACTGTGTAAGCTCATCTTCACATTCGGATAAAGCATCGAACAGGTTAAAGCTTTCAATACTTCTGCCTGAGCCTTTGCCTATACCGTTTGAGTGTGAAATCAAAATACACGGCTTATAGAATCTTTCGCATATTCTTGATGCCACAATGCCAATAACTCCATGATGCCAGTCCTCATGGGCAAGAACGATAACCTTTTTCTTCTCAAAATTAGGGTCAGAAGCTATCATTTCCATTGCTTCATCAAATATATTCTGCTCGGTTATCTGACGTTCACGGTTCTGATTATCAAGCTCCATCGCTATCTGCTTTGCTTCCTCCTCGTTAGTTGACAAAAGAAGCTTAACGCTTGTTTCTGCATTGCCAAGTCTGCCCGAAGCATTCAGTCTCGGTGCGATTGAAAATGCGATTGAGCCGGCTGTCATGGAATTGCTGTTAACCTTTGCCCTGTCAAGCAACGCTTTAACGCCTATACGTGGTGATTTTCTAAGAGTCTTAACGCCTCTGTCTACGATTATTCTGTTTTCGTCAGTCAATGGAACAACGTCAGCCACTGTTCCGATTGCCGCAAGGTCGATATATTTTTTAAAGCATTCGTTTGTATCTACCTCAAAAGCCATTGCAAGAGCAAGCACAAGCTTGAACGCCACGCCGACTCCGGCAAGCTCCTTAAACGGATATTCATCATCACGCTTAGGATTAATAATAGCCTTTGCCGCTGTCGGAAGTCTGTCCTTACAGGTATGATGGTCTGTTATTATAACGTCCATACCCTGTAAAACTGCAAACTCAACCTCGCCGATTGCGGTAATTCCGCAGTCAACGGTAATAAGAAGCTTAAAGCCCTGCTTTATAAGCTTATTAACAGCCATGATATTTATGCCGTAGCCCTCACCCTGACGCTCCGGAATATAGTAATCCGCATCAGCACCTACGGAAATCAAAAAATCATACAGCAGTGCCGTTGATGTTATACCGTCAACATCGTAATCGCCGTATATAATGATTTTTTCTTTATTTGAAACTGCCGTTTTAATCCTCTCCACAGCCTTATCCATATCCGTCATGAGCATAGGATTTATAACACTTTGCATGGACTTTTGCAAGAATGAATGCATATCCGCACGGGGGATTTCTCGGTTCATCAAAATTGTTGCGAATATCGGCGGAATATGCAGTGTACGTGATACCTCTTCAATATCTTCACGCTTTAATTTTTCGTTTCTGTACTGCCAAATTTTATCAATCATATTTTTCCCCGATTATATATAGTATTTCATTATATAATTATACCATTTTTTTTAGAAAAATTCAATAGTTGTAACAAAAAAACAATATAAACTAAATCAGGCTGTTTTTCATGATATTGTTAACGGTTATTTAATAATATAAGCCTTGACAAGACATGAAGTATGGTATAAAATATATTGTGTCAAAAAATATAAATTATTGTTTGTTAGCGTAAGGGGACAGCCAGTCCCCTTACGCTAATAAACAATAATTTACTAAAAGGATTAAAAACATGAAAAAACTAATTTTAATATTATTTATCTTTCTGTTTCCGATTGTATCCGCATCAGCGAATATCTATGAAGAAATAGAACAAATGATACAGCAGGAGGAAGAGGCAAAAGCTCAGAAGGATGACCTGCCCGACCCTTATTTAGAGCATTCCACAAGCTTTTTTGAGGAAATAGAATGTAAGGAAATTCAGATCTATAACAAAGCCCTGAATATCCACATCGGCACGGGTTCATCGCTGACACTTGATGCCCGTCCAATGCCGCTTAACACAACCAATAAAAATCTTACGTTCTTAACTCAATCCGACATTATAACCGTTGATAAAAACGGAGTAGTTACGCCTGTTGGTAATCCCGGCAGTGCAGAGGTAAAAATCAAATGCGGAGATGTGGAACAGACCGTAAAAATTAATGTAATTCAGGGTGTTGAAGGGATTTCTCTTTCACGTCAGGATATGCTTTTTTACATAGACCGCCCTATTACCGCAAAGCTTGATGCTATAATCACGCCGTCAAACGCCACGAACAAAAATGTAAAATGGTATACAGAAAACGGTGCAGTTGCTTCGGTTGATGAAAACGGAGTAGTAACGCCCATCGGAACGGGAACAACAAATATTGTTGCCGAATCGGAGGACGGGGGCTTTAAGGCAAAATGTATTGTCTATGTTCAGATTTATGATATACCCGTAAGAGGTGCATTCATCACAAATGCAGTTGATGCAATACCTGTTTCAACAGACTATACGTTAACGTCCTATCTTTATCCGCAAAATGCAAGGGACAAATCAACATTCTGGTATTCAAGCAATCCCGAAATCGTAACCGTTGACGAGAACGGAACACTTCACGCTCATGCAGAAGGAATGTCTGTTATAACCTTACGTTCATCAAACGGTGCTGAGGATACATTTACAATTTCATGCGTTGCAAATGATGAATCCTTTACATATAACTATATCTCGCTTCCTGTTGAGGACAGAATTGCCGCACTTTCAATGCCTGTTGTATACTCACATTATGCCTCATCCTTTGAGTCAGCTCTTGAAAAACAGGCGGCGGCATCACCAACGGTATTTACAACAAATGCATCGGCGGCATCAAGGAGTGATGTGGCAAAATATATGAATCCGCAAAATTTTACAACGGGGTATGCAAAGTATCAGTTCCTTGATTTATCACGCACAAACGGAATCAGCACTGCATCACTTAACAGCTATCTCAGCGGCAAGGGCGTGCTTGACGGCAAGGGCGAAGCAATTATCTCCGCCGCAAAAGCGAACGGAATCAGCGAAATTTATCTTGCAGTACATTCGGTTTTAGAAAGCGGAAGCGGAACCTCGAAGCTTGCTTCGGGAATTGAATACAACGGTACAACGGTTTATAACCTGTTCGGTATAGGAGCGTATGATCGTGATCCGATAAACGAGGGTGCAAAATACGCATACGAGCAGGGCTGGACAAGCGTTGACGCCGCTATCTACGGCGGAGCACAGTGGATAAGCAAGTATTATATAAATGCAGGACAGAACACGCTTTATAAAATGAAATGGAATCCTGAAAATCCTGCAACGCATCAATATGCAACAGACGTTGCATGGGCAGTTAAACAGGCAAGAACAATAAAAAGTCTTGTTGAAGCCTGCGGCGGAGCGGTAGTTTTTGACTTACCCGTATACAGCGGTCAATCAGAATACGGAATTAGTTGGGATTAATGCCCGTATAAAATAGGCGTAGGAAATTTTTTGCAGATTGCCGCTAAGACACACAGGTGCCATACGTGTGTATTGCCCTGTGGGTTTTGGTGGTGAGATGCGAAAAATTAACAAGCCCTAAAGAAAGGAAGAATATAAAATGAACTTAATTGCAGCAGTATCAAGCACATGGGGAATAGGCAAGGACAATGATTTGCTTTTCCACATTAAAGAGGACATGAAATTTTTTAAGGAGACAACAATCAACAATGTTGTTGTAATGG
>JAZSPM010000096.1:0-16468 GCA_045537455.1 Candidatus Ornithomonoglobus sp.
TTGGAGGGCGCCCTTGACATGCTCGCATTTTTATGTTATATTGTAGCTGAGGGATAAAATCCTGAAATGTGGATTTCACCCCTCAAAAAAACTTAGATTATATTATCATTTTGGAGTTTACACAAAATCAGGGACATCCCCTTACTCTTTCCAAAATACGATTTTAAGCTGTTTACCATCACTTCCACCCTTGGTTATTTCCTTAAAAATCGTCCTTGCTACTCTGTTTTTTTCAACATTATTTACTTTTTCATCTTTTATGATATCCATCAATCTGCGAATTACTTTTTTGTCTAATTCGTTTGCTTCTTCTGCAAGCTCTTCGTGCTTGCACTCGTTCAACAAATTCTTTAAATTGTTTATTTCTTCGATGATAGTTTTCTTATTTGTTTTATATTCTTCGAGAGTATCGATGCCTTCCTCATAAGCTGATTTTACACGCTCTAAACGGATTTCAAGCCTCTGAATTTGTGTAGATATAATTTTACTTTCATCTTCCGTCTTTGTTTGTTCAACAGATTCGGGTTCTGCAAATTCAAGCTTTACATTAGGAAGCATTATATCTGATAATGCATTGAGTACGATATCATCCAATTTGCTTACTTTGATATAGCCAACCCCATCACATAAGCCTTTGCATCTGTTTGAGCATCCGAAAAATCCTCCCTGATTTGATAACACGGCACCACATTTCTCACACCTTACAATTCCCGATAACCAATGAGATAGGTCTTTTCTGTCAGAGTTATAGTATTTTCGGTACTTCGTTTTCCTCAGTTGCATTTGTTCCTGAACCTTTTCCCACGTTTCTATTTCAATTATCGGAGTGTGTGTACCATCGGATATAATAGCCGTATCAGCACCATACTTTCTTGATAACTTTCCATCAGGATTCCAACGGGTTTTACCTATGTATACCGGGTTATTGAGCCAATATTCTATGGTTCGGTTTTCAATCGGATTACCTCTGTGGGATTTTATCCCCATAGCATTTAAAGACCTTGCAATCGTCAAATATCCTTTGCCGTTTGCATAGTCGTTAAAAACTTTACGAATAATTTCTGCCTCTTCAGGCACGATAACATACTCACCGTTTTCCACCTTGTATCCATATCCGGCTATTGATAACACACCGCCTCTTTTTGCCTTTTCCGTCATTCCTCGCTTTACTTCTTCGGCAAGATTGATACTATAATATTCATCCATCGCTTCAATCATTGCTTCAAAAAGAATAGACATTTTATCATCGCCCACATCTTCACTAATTGAAATAACATCAATGTTCAGCTCTTTACGAAGCATTGATTTATAAACAACACTATCTTCACGATTTCGAGCAAATCTACTATATTTCCAAACCAATATCACATCAAAAGGTTTCGGTTGTCGTTTTGCTAAACCAATCATAGCATTAAATGCCGTTCTTTTTTTCGTATTTCTACCACTAATACCCTCGTCCATAAATATAAACTCTTTGGGTAATAACATTTGATTTCTTTCTGCATAGAGTTTAATTTTTTCTAACTGACTATCAGGACTAAATTCAATCTGATCATCAGTAGAAACTCTAATATAAGCTGCCGCTACTTTCATTTTGTTTAACCTCCTCCCCTGAAAAAAACGGCAACTATTTATTCTATGAATTAATTATAGCATAACCGCTTTCTGAAATCAAATTATTTGTTCTATTTTTATTTTTTTATTGTAGTACTCACTCAGTGCACGTGCTTCCATATTTTTTTCCATTGTTCCATTTCTTTTTCATCTAAGTTTGAAATCACGATATTTTCATCCTCGTCATTTGCTATGAATACCTCCACCTTATATTCATCCATTTCTACCACCTCTCCTAATTTTATGTTTTAAAATTCACTTAAATAACAACACTCTTACTGCTTTTGAGCATAAAAAAACGACCGGCATAACCGATCGTTTAAAGCAAAAGCGACTGACTTTCGTCAGCCGCTTTTGCTTATATCATTTACATGTCATTTAATTTTTTTCTTATTATATCCAAGCTTCTCTGTGTAGACTCTTCCTCCTTGATGCTTTCTACAATTTCTTCCATAATTTCAGAGCTCCAATAAATCTTTAGTTTTTTTCTAGCTCTCGTTATTGCAGTATAAAAAATACCGTGAGTTATCTTTTCAGAATTGCTTTTCGGGATAATAACTTTAACCGAATCATATTCTAGACCTTGGGCTTTATGAATGGAAACAGCATATGAAAGTTGAAAAGGAATCACCGAAAGCATTCTTGCATTTTCGTCCTCTTGTTGTTCAAAATCGTTATATGCATAAACTGTAAACTTAATTCGAGTAGAATCCTCTTGAGCAGATATGAATTCTATGCCGTTGCTTTCACAAATAGTTTGGGTTAAGTTTATAAATACATCGATAGTAAAAGATATAGCATCACGGCTTTTTTCAATGTTCACAATTTTTCCTTTTAAATTGTTATAAAGCACCGGAAAACGCTGTGAATCATTAAATAAGATATGATCGCCTATTTTGTATGTCCACTCTTGCCATTCTATTGGTTCACCATTAGAATTATCATTTTGGAAGTAAGTATTCATATTGTTTAATCCAAACTTACCATCATAATTCAGACACAAAACCACTTCGTCCTCACACTTTTCTTCAAAAATTTTCTCTCCTATTTCATCAGAAAAAGGACCATCTATGGCTAGTTTCTCAACAATTATATCTCCTCTATTTCGAACATCATCCCATAGGCTAACAATATTTGGGTCCTTTGTTCTCCATGTATTAAGAAGTTCAACATTAGAACCATAAGTGTTGATTATATCTTTAGCATAGAAGAACCAATTACCAAACTCAATTGATTCGATTTGATGAATATCACCAGCCAGCACTAAAAATGTATTAGGCTTAATTTTATTAAGAAATTTACACATTACTCGATTATCAATAGTACTGCATTCATCGACAAATATGACATCATAATCAGGTAGGGCAACTTTCTTTGTAAAGCTATCAATACTGACAAAATCCGCATTCGGTCCTGGATTATCAATGCGTCTCTGCAAATTTTGTTTTGCTGTATGTGTTTTAGTAAGGAATAACTTTTTCTGTTTAGACATCAAACTAGATATATAATTAATAAGCAAAGTTTTTCCAGTTCCTGCAGCACCATAAATTAAAAGAATATGAGAATTCACAAACGCATTTTGCAAAGCAGCTCTTTTCAGATCATCTTCAAAACTAATGCCACAGTTTTTTAAATAAGCTTTATTGAACTCCTTTTGACCTTGGTTGCTTAGTTTTGAGAGTTCTAATAATTTCGATAAAATACTTAAAGTTGTTTTTTCATATGAATTAATTGATACTAGACCACTATTAATATTAATTTCATATCCTTCGTTACGCTCCCAACGATCAAGTTGGTTATTATATGCTTTAATATCATCCTCTCCAGCAATATCTCTAATATCAAAAAAGATTTCTCCGGTTTTCTTTATTTTATTTTGGATTTTCAAATATGGTCTAACAGTTTTAAGAAGCTTGTCGCCTGCAACATCTACAATATTTCTAAAATTATTATCATTGTTGGTTTTACTACCAAACAAATCTGAAATATAAGGATTTCTTTCAAACGGATAACATTTTGTTGATAGATACAGAGTTGGTGAAAGTACATACTGAGACGACCAAGGCAAAACATCAAGCAAGGTTTCTTCTCTCAAATTAATTAATAAATATCTAACCGTATTATGACCAAGTTCATTTGATGTTTTTGAAAACAATTCATTGAGTTTAATTAAAACCTCTTTAAAATGCGATGTGTTAGTATTTTCATAAATAGATTCCAATATTTTCGAAAACGAAATCTCCTGCAAATCAATTAAGTCAAGTAAACTCATACCTGAATCTGTCAAAAATGTCATAAGGGCATTATATTCTTTGTATTGTGCCGATATTTGAGTACGTATATGCAATATCTTTGCTAATTTGTTTAGGCATGTTGGATCTACTGATACACCCCAATTTGATATAACTTTTACTTTTGTTTTAACACCCCATAAATCTATTTCTGTATCAGTATAGGCTATCTGAATAGAATAGTTTGTAGTAATATTCTCTTTTGTATAAGCGGTAATACGATTGTATTTGGTAGCATATATTCCCGCAAGTTGAAGCGTAACCTCATAAAATCTTTCTTTACCAACAAAAAATGGAGTCTTTTTAATAATATAAAATCTTGAACCAGTTAACGTTTGAGGAACAAGGTTCATTGATTTTATAGCGCATGCCACACACTCATAATATTCATTGTCAAGTTGATCAGTATTAAGTGGAAATTTTTCTAAATTATGCAGTACTTGTAATCCATACTGATTATAAAGAAAATCTCTAATCTGCCACAAGAAATTATAATACTTAAGCATCAATCGTTCTGACTGTCCATCTTCTGGTTCTCTATCTTCAATATATTTTAATCCTTTCATAAATTTCGCTAGATATTTTGTTTCACTTTTAAGCATAGCTTGTTCCCAAGCTAATTGAAGATTGGTATGAATATTTCCTAATCGTAACGAATTTAACAACAATGCACATCTGCACATGTCGTACATACGAGGTAGGATAAAATGTGAAACTTCATCACGAGTATAAGATTCCTGTTCTATAAGATCTATCCCTGATGTAATATGTTTATCGCATGCTGTAATAATCTTATCAATGTCACTTTTACAAAGTTCTTTTTCACTCAATTTATTTACGAAGGAATGTTGCGCTGTTATAGTTTCTAATTTTTTAGAAAAAGAAATAACACTTTCTTCTGTATCAAAAATTTCTTCATCAGCAGTAAAACTAATTGTACAACTTTCATTATTGAAATCAATAGAGTTAATAACCCCCACAGACATATATTTCCAAAATACTCTTTTTTCACCTCTAACATCGGGATTCAAAACGACAAAAAGAATTCCAGGATCCAATGTAACATTTTGGGCGATAAAAGCTGGAAAGGCCAAACTACGCAACGAATATTTAACAACTCCATCTTTTTCAGTAAAATTATGTGTACCTTTAATTTGTACAAAAAACGTCTGTGTGGGACGCCTATTCAAATCCGGATCGGGAACAAGTTCAAAGAAACCGTCGATGTTTGGCTTTTTGTCATTTTTTGAAAATTCACAATTAATTCTACCATTTGAGTTAAGAAAGGATTCTAATGTTGTAACTGCTGCGACATCCTCTGCTGAACGTTCAGTATGTGTTTTTATATGTTTTTCTATTAGTTCTTTGGTCTGCAATAACATAATTTCCTCCTGTTTTCAATTATATTAAAGAATTAGACATTCTCCAACAAATCCTCAATCTTACATCCAAGCGTTTTTGAAAGCGCCAAAAGAGTTGTTGTTGCCGCTTTGTTTATATCCTTTGCTTTCAGTTCGTACTGTTGCAAAGTTCTTAAGTTTACTCCTGATTTCTCCGCAAGTTCTCTTTGAGAGTAACCAATGTTTTTACGAAGTTCCTGCAATTTTGTTGTTGTATTTTTTCTTTCAATTATTGAATTTACCACATCAACAAATTTATCTTCGTGTGCTTCGTGAAGTGTTGGATAAAGCTTTTCAATTTCTTTTGAAGATACATTCTGAAAAATATCTTTAAATGTTCTTCCGGTATTCCATTGATAGTAAGCTACAATCCAGCCACACCAATATTCAGGAGAACAATCATATTCTGTCTGTACTTCCGGGAGGTCTTGTTCAACACCTGATTTTACAACAATTTCGTGAACAAGCTCAGTTCCTGATAATCCCGAAATAATTTTAGGTACGCCGTTTCCAAACTGTGTTGCAAACCCGGTTGTGATAAATAAATCAAAGAATTTCTGCAAACTCATATTACAAGCGTTCACAGCATAATCTGCAGCTTCGCCAAGATTTCGCATTGCATCATCTAAATATTGTTCATCGTAAGCGTGCATCATCAGGGGTTACCTCCTCACGAATAATATCTCTCATAAACAATCCATTTAAATCTTCTTTTTCAAGTTCAGAATTAAATGCTTCTCTTGCTTCGTCATCTCTTGCTTTGCGCTTTGCATAGTAAATTGTATTGTCGCAAACCTCATAAGAAACAAACTTAATTTCATCAAATGCCTTTTTGCTCTTTAAAACAACCTGTTCACCAAGTTTGCCAAGGCGCATAGCATAAGATAACTGATTAAGTGAAATTTCGTTATTACCAAAAGCTCTTGCAAATGAAAAATAGGAATCATCTGCACGATAGCCGACAATCACATCATAGTCCTTTGTGTCAGGCAGGAAATGTTCAATAAGCCATTCACGACCACGTTTCATAACCGGAGTAGATAAACGAACCTTCCTGTATTTCATCAGCATTGCAAGCCAATGTAAAATGGTATATTCATCAGATGAAAGATTCAAAACCTTAAGGTTTGACATATCAATCTCATATTTATTTACAAAGCCGTCTACATCTTCGGTACACGCCCACTCTTTCGCAAGTTCAATGTGTTCTGTGCAGTAAAAACCTCTGCCGTAATCGTTATAGGTTTTACCCTTGCCAAACTGAGGTTTTTCAATGATTTCAGGCGAACCGTGATATATAGTAAGCTTACTCATTTCATCATCTCCGTACTTCCATAGAGTTATATATTTTAATTATACGCCCACAGAAGTATTTTGTCAATAATTTTTGAAAAATACTTTTATTCTGTAGCAAAGAATTATAGAAGTGAAATAATTTATAATAGTGATTTTTCCATAAAAATAACGCCTGTATATTTACAGACGCCAGCAGTTTATATTATTTAAAGATTCTCTTCTCTCTTTTTCAAAATCTCTTTTATCATATTTTACACTAACTATATCTATGTCATTTTCAATAAACCAGCTTGCCGCAAACGGTATTTCCATCTCATCCCAGCTAATGTTATTAAAATCATGAACAAGCAATATATCAAGTCTTTCTTTTAATGCTTCATCATGTATGAACCGTAAAGAATCTTTTTTATCATCAGAACCGCTCCCTTCTTCAGAAAACTCCTTTGTTATCGTCCATCCTTGCAGTTTAGCATAACTATAGTATGCTAATTTTTGTGCTTCAATTTCTTCATTACTTCCTCTGTACAAACAATAAACTTTTTTCATATATTTCATTCCTTTCACTTTTTTATCATAGAAAAATCACTATTATAAATTACTTCACTCCAACAAAAAACAACGCCCAACTGGACGTTGCTATATTGAATAATATTTTTCTGATTAACAGTCATATGCTCTGTCGACTGAACTATCGTAGAAAATCATTATTCCCTTCTCTCGTACATGAACCTTTCAAAAACTCATACAGATCTATTTAACTTATACATATTCTCGCAATATAAAAACACCTTATGCCAAGAGATTATACTCATTTTTCTCCCTTCCGATTCATCATACTAATTATTGCATCAATATTATCAACAATGAATTGCTGTGCCTGACGGTTATATAAAACCACAGTGTAATTCCCACTCATACCTGTTCGTTCTTCTGTTGTAATTCCCAGCTCATTTCCATGTATGGTTGGTCTTTTTGTACTCTTCCCGTCTGATTTAGTTTTAATTTGTAGCATTTCTATACTTATCAGCCAATCAGTAATATGTTTATGAGTAAGCTTTTTCATATTTTCGTTACTAACAAGCGAATTAATAAGCTCAGCAATCTTACTGACCGGTATAGGTGTATCAGAAAATTGAAATTTTCCAATTTCATCAAATGTAATGCTAAAAGCCTCTTTTTTCTTACTTTTTGCACCTACAACTCCACCTTTTTCTATCACCTGTCTTAAAACATCGGAGACATAAAACAAGCAACGGGACAGACGAACATTATTTATAATATCATCCTCCGGAATAACAGAATCATCTAATGGATTTATTCCCTTTGCTAATTTATCAATATACATTTTTGCTCTCTGCATTGTTTCTAATTCTGTCATTTTTATCCCTCCATTAACCAGTCAATTATATTGATTGATTTTATCCCATCGTATGAATTAATGTAACTTCTATCCATCGATAACACTATTTTTTCATAATTATCCTGTATAAGCCTTAGCGGACGAAGTTCTCTTTCTCTTACTTCTTCACCAAGCATTGATTCCGTCACCTGAATATATATTTTTTCATTCGGTTTTTCAGCAACAAAATCAATCTCTGTTTCTCCTACTTTTCCAATATATAGTCTGTAATCTCTCCGCAGAAGTTCAAGAAAAACAACATTCTCCAAAATATGTCCTCTGTCAGCATCTCTATAGCCTAAAAGCATATTTCTGAATCCCAGGTCAATAATATAATTTTTACCCAATGTTTTTAAAAGCTGTTTTCCTTTTACATCATATCTTCCTACAGAATAGAAAACAAACGCACTCCTCAACATTGAAATATATTTATCTACAGTTTTCCCTGCAATTGTTTTATTTTTTTCTACATCCCCCTCATCAGACAATATATTACCAATATTATTTGGTGATGTGATGCTTCCTATATTGCTGCATAAAAACATTACTATCTTATTAAGTGCCGTCTGATCTACCGCATTATTCCTCTGCAGAACATCTCTTAAAACTACAGTTGAGTAAATTCCTTCCAAAGCCTCATTGCATCTTGATTCATTAAATCCGAACTGCCTCAACACCGGCATTCCACCAAACTGCAGAAATTTTTGAAATTTTTCATCAAGCGTTATATCAGATGAAAACTCATAAAAATCAAGAAATTCTTTAAAGGATAAAGGAAGCATTTTAATTTCTATATATCTTCCCGATAAAAGAGTCGAAAATTCGGTTGACAGCAGATATGCATTTGAACCTGTTATATAAATATCAACATCAAAATCCAGTCTAAATGACTCTATCGCTTTTTCCCAGCCTTTAACATTTTGAAGTTCGTCGAAAATTAAATACATTTTCTTTCCGGAAATTATTTTTTCACTTATATAATCATAAAAATCAAGATAATTTAACAAATCCCTATAACGCAAAGACTCCATATTCATATGAATAATTTGATTTTCCGGAATATCTATTGATATAAGATAATCATAAAACAAATCAAGTAATGTTGATTTACCGCAACGTCTTATACCTGTTACTATTTTTACTAAGTCAACATCCTTGTTTTCTATCAGTCTATTCAGATATTGTGGTCTGTTTATTCTCTCTGCCATCTACAACACCTCTCTTTATCTTTATTATACATCAAAAAAACCATAAAGTCAAGCATTTTAGGACTTTGAAGTCTAAAACTTTTAAATTTATCAGTTTTTTTTAGATTTATTTTTCCCAAAAGTCACTCGGTATATACTTTTAAAACATCAACCTTTTTTAGAATAAATAGCTGCCATTTTTCCATTTTACTCATTCCAAATTGTAAATATCAAAATAAAACTGTACAAAAACGCCAACTCAAAATGTACAGTTCTGGGGAAACATTCCAAGATAGTGTATAATCTATCAGGATTTCGGGCTGAAAGGGCAAGGAAGATAAACATTACCATTACAATAAATTCAATACAAAAAAAAGAGGGATATTGTTCCCTCTCTTGACATATGTTATTGCCTCTGTTTTAATATAATAGTTTAAATAATTATTTGACATACTTCCACTATTATCCTTAATTGTCAAGCAATTTTTTCATCTTTCATAATTTGTTTACAAATTGCACATATCTTTGTATTCAAATATTTTAATCATGCCTTTTGTTACGCAATCAGAAACAGCATTGTCATCAATTACTGTTATATTTTTGTCTGAAGCGTGTTTCAGAAGTATAGCTGTAGCATTTTTTATCTGACTTCTTCCTCCAATTATGATTTTATCAATATCGGATTTAGTAATTTTTTTAATTTCGTCACATAACACAATACCCATAAAAAAGCTGTATATCTGAATAGGATTGCAATTAAACATATTTTTCAGAATACGAACCTTAAACAATGCTTCGTTTATACCATTTTCAGAGCTGTAGTCATAGCCTTTTATAAGGTAATCCTCATCAGTTTCTGAAACCGTTAAATCAACAGCATCTTTTAAAATTGTATTGCCTGAAAGTGCAGCAATCATTTCTCCTGTAAGCATTGTTGTAAAATTAACTATTTTACCTGATTTATCAACATGGATAAGCTTTGAATGAGATCCGGGAAGAACATACATACCTTCCTCTGATGCGCTTTCCATAAGCCCGATAAGCTCAGTTTCTTCGCCTCTCATCATATCGACATTCTGCAGTGAGTCTGCATTTAGCTTTACACCTCTTATAAATACAAACGGTATTTCTGAAATGTTTTCTAAAACAGTTTCATGCATTGAAGAGTTAAGCTCCTCAATTCCTGCAGGTGCTGTAATATGATCAAGCTTGCACAAGCCGAACTCCGATGTAATCATTCCTGAAGCTAAAATTCGGTGTATGTCAGCAGCTGTAAGGTTGTTGTTTTTTAGCATTTCCGAAATATTACCACGTATTGCGGCAACAAGTGCGTTCTTATCAACAATCCCTGCTTTTGCACCGATATTCAACTTTACGCAATCAACCGTCTTTCCATCAACAGAAAGTGAAATTCTGGTATTGGTTGTACCGCCGTCTATAGTTATATAGTTATTCATAATATCTAAAGCTCCTTTTACATTTTTTGTCTGCCCTCAAGAGCTTTAATGAGGGTTATTTTGTCTGCGTATTCAAGGTCAGAGCCAATCGGAATACCATGAGCAATTCTTGTGACCTGAACATCAAACTGTGATAGCAGCTTTGAAATATAAACGGCTGTTGCTGTACCGCTGACAGTCGGATTAGTTGCCATAATGACTTCTTTCACTACCCCGCTTGTAAGTCTCAGTAACAGCTCATTTATTTTTATATCATCAGGAGTTATACCGTCCATAGGAGACAAGGCACCATGCAGAACATGATAAACACCGTTAAATTCATTTGTAGCTTCAATGGCATTTACATCCTCGGGACTTTCCACCACGCAGATTATTGATTTATCACGTTTTTGTGACGAACAAACTCTGCAAGGGTCAGTATCTGTCAGATTCTGACATTCACTGCAAAAATGAATTTTACTTTTTGCTTCTGTAATAGCCTGTGCCATAGATACAGCGTCCTCATTGCTCATTCTTTCAAGAATATAAAAAGCAATACGCTCGGCACTTCGTCTGCCGACTCCCGGTAACTGCTCAAATTTTTCTATAAGCCCTTCAATGGCTGCGGCGTGCATCAGAATAAGCCCGGAATGTTAAGTCCGCCTGTAACGGCACTCATTCCTTCTGCCATCATTTCGTCAGCCTTCTGAATTGCTTCGTTAACAGCCGCCATAACAAGATCCTCAAGAGTTTCTACATCATCAGGGTCAACAGCCTCCGGACTGATTTTAATTGAAGAAATTTCTTTTTTACCTGTAACAACTACAGTGACAGCACCGCCGCCTGCTGTTGCTTCAACAGTTTTTTCTTCTAATTCACCCTGGATTTTCTCCATTTCCTCCTGCATCTTCTGTGCCTGCTTAATAACGTTACTCATGTTTTTGTTAGTGTTCATTCCTGAACCTGAAAAGCCTTTGTATCTTCCCATTTTTTAAAACCTCTTTCTCATTTTAAGTTTATTCTTCGTCAGAAACCTCATTACTTTCCAAAAATTCTTCTCTGTCGTCGTCTCCGATTTCAGATTGCGAAAAGCTTCCGTCGTCACTGTTGTAGCTCAAGAATTCTCTATCGTCCGTTCGGTCGATTATCTCAGAGAAATTACTGATTACTGCATCCAGTGGGTCAACGTTTTCGGTATCATTATTATTTAAAGGAGCTTCTGTCTCCGATGAAGCGGTAGTAGTTACCGAAACAGCAGGAGGCTTTAAGTCCCAAAAATCTATTATATTATCTGAATCAAGATCCTCATATGAAGCAACCTTGACATCGCAGTTGGAGCCTGTGGCTTTCATAAACCCTTTTTTTATGTCTGCCATATATCTTACAGCAAGGTTTTTTGAAAGTGATTCTTCTTTTTTGTACAAAAGAATTATTCCATCTGCGTCTATTGTTATATCCCTGTTCATAAGAGATGCCATCAAATGCGGAGCACCGCTTAGAATTGAACGTACGGTATTAGACCAGTTTTTTGCAAGCTTTACATTAGGATGCTCGCTGTTTAATTCTTCGTCAGGGATTGGATTATACAGCCTTTTTGACACCTCTTTCTTCTTTGAAGGCGGCTCAGGCTCTGACGTGTTGCTTACTTTAACAACACCGTTTTTTAACTGTTCCTCAATAGCATCTAATCGTTTTTCAAGATTTGAATTATCTGATGATGCAACAGAAATTGAAGTGCCTTTAAGCTTTTGTTCAATAGATGACAGCCTGTCCGAAATTGCTGCCTGCGAATTGTCGGTTTCAGGACGTGTAAGCTTTATTAAGGCAAGCTCATATATAACTCTCGGAGCTTTTATAAATTTCGCTTCGGTCTGTGCATCTGATAATACTGAAATTGCATGAGAAATCTTTTCAAATGTTGTTTTTGTGCATTGACTCTTTATTTTAACAAGCTCCTCTGCACTGTAGTCAAGCGCTTCTTCCGCAGATGCACTGACCTTCAGAATCATCAGGTCTCGGAAATATTTAACAAGTGAGTCAATGAAGTTTCTCAAATCCTTACCGTAAGCAAGAATACCTTCTATTATATGAAGGATTTCCTCAACATTTCCCGAAAGGACAGCATCAACAATCGCATACATATTATCAAGCGTTGAAATTCCGAGCGTTTCGGTAATGTTCTGTGCCGTAACTGTACTTCCACAAGATGAAACAACTCGCTCTAAGAGACTTAAACCGTCTCTCATCGAACCGTCCGCAAGACGTGCAAGCAAAGTGTATGCATCATCTGAAATATCAAGCCCGTCGCCGTGAGCAATTTCCTTCATACGAAGTATAATATCGGCAGGCTTTATACGCTTAAAGTCAAATCTCTGACAGCGTGATAAAATTGTCTGAGGGACCTTCTGCGGTTCTGTCGTTGCAAGTATAAATATAACGTGTTCGGGAGGTTCTTCAAGTGTTTTTAATAATGCATTAAAAGCACCGCCCGAAAGCATATGAACCTCGTCAATTATATATACGGTATATTTTGCAGTCGTTGCAACATAACGAACATCGTCACGGATTTCTCTTATATTATCAACACCGTTATTTGAAGCGGCGTCAATTTCGGTAACATCAAGAATCGAACCATTAATAATACCTTTGCATATATCGCATTCATTGCAAGGGCTGCCATCATGATTATTTGTACAGTTTACGGCTCTTGAAAGAACCTTTGCACAAGTGGTTTTACCTGTTCCTCTTGTACCGCAAAAAAGATAGGCATGACCTATTTTGCCGTTGAGGATTTGGTTTTTCAGCGTTCGTGTAATGTGCCCCTGACCGATGATATCTTCAAATACCATGGGACGCCATTTACGGTATAGTGCCTGATGTGCCATAAGCCCTTCCTTTCATAAATGTACCTAATATACGAAAAAACGCCCTGCAAGGCGTATATACTACTGTAAATCAATAAAGGCTCAAGCCGAGTTTACCGTAACACATCAAATACACCGCTTATTGCTGCTTGGTTCCCCATCTGACAAGGTTCACGGGATTTAATCGCACGGGCTCGGCTATCATCGCCAATTCATTCTTAGACCTACCAATATATTATAATATATTTTTTCAAAAAGTGCAATAGTTATTTTAAAATTTTTTTGGAATATTTTAAATTTTTTTTCATATAATGATAATCGGGCAAAAAATGTTACAGGAATAATACAAAACAAATTGAATGATTTATAAATTCAAAATAGCTATACATAACAAAATGCATAAAAATTAATACCCGTTTAATCTTGATGATTAGCGTAAGCATACAATAAAAACGGAGTTTTTAATAAATGCTTGTTGGTTTTTATGGTTTTTTGTCGTATAGTTGGTATGGACAAAAAACATAAATGTGCGTATAATGTGTATGTAATGTATTTGTAATCAAATTGTAATATTGAGACGGAGGTATAGGAAAATGGAAAGAAATATATTATATAAAACCCAAATGGTAGAGGATATGAAAATAGATTATCATATAATAATTGAGGATATATCTGAAAAACACTGCAATCTTGAAAGCTACGGTGTAAGGATTGTTAAAACTGTATACAGCGACGGAGGCGGAAAAAGTATTGAAAGTACGCAAATTAATAATATATTTTACAGAAAATGTGATATTGAAAGCTTTATGGAGCTGATTGTAAGAAATTCAGTGACGCCGATAACTCTAAAAGATGTTGTTGAGGATTACATAGCGGATAGTGTAGCAATGGCATGAATATTAAAAGAAAATTACAAATGTCACTTATGTGTGGCATTTTTTGTTTGTTTAATGTATAATTAAAGAAAAAATAATTTGGAGAGAAAATAGTTGTATAAAGTAAAAGAAACAATAATTGTAGAGGGAACCTATGATAAAATAAAGCTGTCGGGATTTATTGACGGAGTAATTCTTACAACAGGAGGCTTTACAGTATTTAAAAATGAAAAGCTTCGTAAAACAATAAAAACACTTGCTGAGGAGACCGGTATTGTAATTCTTACTGACAGCGACAGTGCAGGCTTTAAAATAAGAAGCTTTATAAAACAGAATATCCCGGAGGAGTGTATAAAGCACGCATATATTCCTGATATAAAAGGCAAGGAAAAAAGAAAAAAAGAATCAGGTAAGGAAGGACTTTTGGGAGTTGAGGGTATGAGCGAGGAAATAATAATTGATGCCCTGAAAAAAGCCGGCTGTACTATTGACGGAAGTAAAAGCGAGCCAAAAGCAAGCCGTATGATTACAAAAGCAGATTTAATGAGATTAGGCTTGTCGGGCGGTAATGACAGTGCTATCTTACGAAAGGCTCTTGCAAATGAATTAAAGTTGCCGGCAAAGCTATCGGCGAATATGCTGCTTGATATTCTGAACCGTCTGCTTACATATGAAGAGCTTGAGATGTTGACAAAAGAAATAATCAATGAGGAGAAAATAAAATGAACTGTTACCAGGCTATAGAATATATTCATTCAATTCCTAAATTTGTACGTCCGTTGGGTAATGCACAGCTTGGGGAGCTGTTAGAGCTGTTTGGCAACCCTCAGGATAAATTAAAATTTATTCATATTGCAGGAACTAACGGAAAAGGCTCAACGGCATCAATTTGTGCCTCAATTCTGAAAGCGGCGGGATATAAAACAGGATTGTTTACGTCGCCGTTTATTGAGGTGTTTAATGAACGTATACGTATAAACGGAGAAAATATTCCTGACAGCGAGCTTGCGGAATATGTATATAAAGTAAAAACTGCTATGGAAAGCAATTCTATTTCTATTTCCGAATTTGCTTTTATAACTGCTGTATCACTTTTGTATTTTTATGATAAACAATGTGATATTGTAGTTCTTGAAACAGGAATGGGAGGTCGTCTTGATGCAACGAATATTATTCCGTGTCCTCTTGTTTCGCTACTGACGTCAATATCTCTTGACCATATGCAATATCTTGGCAATACTGTTGAGGAAATTACAGCTGAAAAGTGCGGTATAATAAAACAAAACGGAACAGTCGTTACTTATCCTAATGACGGTGTTATGAATATAATAGAAGGTTTCGCCAAAAAAAATAATGCACGTCTAATAAAAACAGGAAAATCAGTATCAAGCGAAAACGGATTTATATATAAAGGCATTAAATACCCTCTTTCTTTAAAAGGCGAATATCAGCCTCAGAATGCAGCTGTTGCACTTGAAGCTATATGTGCATTAGCTGGATTTGATATTTCTGATGAAGCTATAAATGAAGGCTTGAAGGCTGCACAGTGGATGGCAAGATTTGAATTTATAAAAGATAATCTTCTTATAGACGGAGGTCACAATATTGACGGAATAAAGGCATTAAAAAAATCTCTTTTAAAGCTTGAAAAACCTGTTATTCTTGTAATGGCAATGATGGAGGACAAGAGCTGTACCGAATGTGTTAATGAAATTATATCTGTTGCAGATTATTTTATAGCAACAGAGCTTGATATGCCAAGATGCTTAAAAGCTGAAAAACTGTTTGAGCTTTCGAATTCAAACGGAGAAGTAATAACAAACTGTACGGAAGCAGTACAAAAGGCACTTGCACTTGCAGGAGATGATAAGCTTGTATGCGTCTGCGGTTCTCTTTACCTTGCAGGTGAAATAAGAAAAAATTGGTTTTGTGCTTTGAAAGACAAATAAAAAAAGGTGTACTTGAGCGGGTGTGTGAGATTTTTTCTGTAAATTCAATTTTTCTATGATAAAATATTCGATTTTTAGGGCAGGAACAGCCACATTTTGGCTTTTCTGCCTTAGCTATAATATAGCACGAATTTTACGCCATGTCAAGGGCGGTCTC
>JAZSPM010000134.1:0-8600 GCA_045537455.1 Candidatus Ornithomonoglobus sp.
TTTGATTAAAGAAAAAACAGATAGGTGCGGCAACTGCAAGGAAACCTTCCGAAGGCGTGCTGTCGCACTCCAAGGGAGGTTGACGAAGCAGATGACGTGCATAGCTGTTTTTTCTCAAAAGGGGTTTTTAGAGATGCCCTTTATCCTTTCTTCCAAGATTAAGTTTATTATCAATAATGTCCGATGCAATTTCATCAGCTGATTGTATAGCATGAACATAGATTTTACTTGTGGTGGCAATACTTGAATGTCCAAGACGGCGTGAAACAGTAGGTATACTAACTCCTTCTGCAATAAGCAGGGTTGCGTGTGTATGACGGAGTGAATGTGGTGAAAAATATGGCAAGTTGTGCCGTTCTATGAATTTTTGCGTCCAGCCTGTAAGACTATCAGGATTCATAGGTGTTGTGTCGTCCTTTATAAAAAGTCTGTCATTTATAATTCGTTTTTTGCTTCCGTCTGCAAGTGTAATTTCAATAGTATTCTGCCATATATCAAGCAAATCCCTGCGTAGCTTTAACCAGTAGTTATGATATTCAAGTAAAACCTCAAACATAGACTCAGACAGTTTTATTGTGCGGTATGATGTTTCATTTTTAGGTGATTTTGTAATAATACCCATACCTTTTACATACTGGCTTGTCCTTTTTATGTGGATAATTCTGTTTTCAAAATCTATATCACTCCATTCAAGTCCAAGAAGTTCACCTCGTCGCATACCGCTGAATATAAGCAGATACATAGCAGTTTTCCATTTGATAGGTTCATTTTCAAGACATTCGATTACCTTTTTTAACTGTATATCATCCAGAAAAGCAGCTTCAGAATGTTCAAGTTTAGGGGCTTTCATATAATTTCTATCGGCTACATTAAAAGGAATAATTCTGTCACGTGCTGCTTGTGACAAAATAGAGCTTATAAGTCTATGGTGATGAAGAATTGTTTTTGAGGAAAGACCGCTTGTTTCCTTGTGAAGTTCAAATATTTTAGCAGTCGGTAAATTCAAAGCTTTAGCTATTCTTTCAGCTGATTCGATGCTAACATGCTTTTCTCCTGAACACGCTGTTTTGATAGTTGTTACACTTACTCCGGATATATGTGAGAGCTTTGACGCAGAAATATTATTTTCAAGCAAATAAGCTTTCAGTTTAAATGAAATTGCGTAAGAGCCTGTCTTTTTAATACCATTTTCACGGAGATTTGCATAGAATTCCTGCAAATGATGAGATTGAAGTTTGCAGAGTTTAATTTCACCTATTGCTGCATTAATATTTTTAAGTAGTGCCTGGTATCTTTCGTATGTTTTTGGTGCAAGCAGGGGAGGTCTATTGTTTTCCAACCATGTTTCTGCATATTCGCCAAAACGAGTGTTGCTGTTAAAACTGGAGCCGTTTCTGACAGATTCTTCAAAAAGCACAATTTGACGCTGCAATTCTTTTTCAATTTGTTTTTCTGAATAATTAGCAGGTGGCTTCCATGTCATTGAGCGTTCAATCTGTTTGCCATTGCAATATCCGTCTGAACAGCGGATATAATATGTAATCTGTCCATTTTTTGCAATATGTTTCTTTACAGTTGCCATAAGTTTCTCCTTTTTAAGTGAATGAGGGCATCAAGTGATGCCCTCATCAGTTTGATTTATGCGGAAATTCGACGTATTCCGCTGCTTTCATTCTCATTGGAAAGGGTGTTTGTAGACAGATAGTTCATCAGTCCGTCCCAGTTGATTAGAATTTTATTGCCGATTTGTACTGAGGGAATAGCTCCACTTTTCGCAAGATAGCGAATGTGATTGCGGCTAATGCCAATATTTTGCTCTTTGCAGAGTTTTGCGGTTTGGTTAATTGTGTTAAGCATTTTCATATAATGTCCTCCCTATATATTTTTATTCCATGTATGACTTGTGGGCGCTCGTTATCAACATATTCACGTCCACGTTTGCTTTGAGGAAATTTCTCGCAGATATTGCTAAATAATTTTTGTCTTGAATGAATAGCAAGAGCATTTTCATGACAAAAACTTGCATAAAGTTCATAAAGTTTAGAGTTCGTAATAAATTCATCATCATTCCCTTCTCTTATAAATTTTTGAACAAATGCCATTGAAGAGTTTGATTTTTCGATATGGTACATAAAATAATCGTTGCTATCGTCGTCCTTTGTGAAACTGTTATTGTTCTTAATGTATCGAAGCAACCCTTTAACGCACCACCAAGCAAAATAATCAATATCCTCAATTAGTTTGTCGAACAAATCAGGATCACGCTCTTCACGTGGTACTGTGTTGTCAAAATAAATCACATTGAAACGATCGTAAAATGAATCGTCATCAGCAGGAAAATCAGGTAGGAAATTACCAAGAAACAGTTGTTTTGTAGCAAATGCTACGCTTTGAGATTCCTTGTTTTTTATATCAACAAATAAAGAATCCCCACCAGTGATCTCTTTGAAAATTTTAAATTGACTTGCTTTGATATTTCGTGAAATTTCACCTGCAACATTTAGTCGCTTATTCCTCATCTGCGACAAAGCAAAATTACGATCAATAACTTCAAGAGATACAGATGATACGTGATTTTCGCCGACGAGATGTTTCAGCAAACGTGCAAGAGTTGATTTTCCTGTATCATGTTCTCCAATGAAAAAAACAGCACCTTTGAAGACAATGTTAGAAATCAAGACACCACACATTTCCTGCAAACGCTTTCGCTTTGTTTTCACGCCACCGCAAAGTGTGTCGATGAATTTGTTAAATGTCAAAGAACTTAAATCGTTGTGATTTTCAATTTCTGTGGCTAATACGTAATTAAAACCAAAATCGCAACTGTGTTCATAAATTTCATTATTCTCAACGTCATAAACGCAATCCCGAAAATTCAACAGATATTTATTGTGGTTGAATACATAATTTTCGACATATTGTCGTCTTGAAATTTCATCGATTATTGATTTCGTGAGGTAGCTGCTGTTCTTTTGGTGATTATTAATTGCAAGTTCAACCTGGTGTCGTAAGGCTCCCTTCCCGAGCAGTTCAAAACATCCTCGTTTACTATTGTAACCCCACAATTGTTCCTGCACAAAAATATAGCGATGTTCACGAATAAGCTTTGTGGCAATGTCGCTGCGGAATTTTCCATGATTATTGTCTGTTTCATTTTTTATCTCATTGTGAATACGAGGAGAATTATTATGTGAGATATTCCTTTCTACTGAAATATGAGGTTCAGGAATGGCAGCAGGGGGCGATGCCACTGCTTGCTTCTTTTGGGAAAAATCTCCGAATCCTGATAAAAATGTTGTTCCCTTTGCCATTACTCATCTCCTATTTTGATAGTGATAATTCCATCATCTTCATCAGCATCGTCGTCGAGGTCAAAAAATCTATCCTTTGAAACTCGTTCGGATAAGGCAAAAGCAGCTTCGACATCCGAATAATCTTCGAGGTAGCCTATGCCAAGAAGTGCTTCCGCTGTGATAGTTTCGTGATCCGTTCTTTTCAGTGTTCTTTCGCCAGTAAAAACTGTGAAAAAGCCTAAAAAGGGTGCGTCACATTTTTCAAGTTCAAGAACTGCGTAGACAAAATTAGGGCGAACTCTCTTCTTGTCGATTTTCAGTGCGAAAGCGTTACTTTTGCTGGATATTCCGCCAAATTTAATGCTTGCTCGCTCATATCCGCTATAGTGTTCGCTGGGTTTCTTGCCACAACATGGTATAAATTTTTGCATCTTGCCGTTTTCTTCAACGATAAACACAGCATTTCGCACTACAAATCGATGGCCGCCAAAGCAAAATCTCATTTTTTTCAAATCGGCCCAAAATACATCTTTGTTAGTTGATGATAACTCTCTGAGTTGTTTAAGTTTATACATATTTTTTACCTCCAGATTTATACTTTTTTAAAAGTGTGCGGCTGTCCTTCCGTTTCTGCTTCTCCTTTCATTGGACAGCCACAGTTGATGTGTTTGCGGCAGAGCCTGTATTTATTATCCCCCTCATAAGGGGATTCAAGTGGTGCCGGCGGCCTCGCGGCTCTGCCGTTTGGTTTGTTCGATCGATCGTGTGCTAATTATAGCATATGTTTGCACGATTGTCACGGTGCCCAAAGAGGTGCGAAAAAGTTCGTAACAGCACAAATATTCATAAAAAGGACTTGAAAAAAGCTGCCTTATATGATAAAATATTCGTAACAGGGGAATTTAATGCGATTTTGTCGAAAAACACGAACTTCAATAAGATTAGAGGTGCTGACTTGTGAATAATTACATGAAGAGTTTATTGAAATTAGTTGATGTATCATTGTGTGAGAAATACACAACAAAGGATAATCAAAGTGATACAGAATATAGCATTCAGGATATTAAGAATATTCTGAAATATAGGTTTGCTCTTGATTTCGATAAGGATATAGAATGTATCAAAAGTAATTGTCGTAATTTACGATTAGATGGTGATTGCTTTTTGCCTAAGCTGTTAGAAAGTATGGCAAAGGTTGTAGATGAAAGAATCACATGTAAATATTTTAATTCTGAATCGTTGGAAATTGTATATGATCTTTTTTTGACAGATCTGGTAGTTATTATAAAAACATTGTCTATTATATACTTAACAACATATATCTGATTCTAATGAACATAAATCATGAAGAATATCATAATTATGCTGAGTTTGATGAGTACTTTACAAATTTCGATATAGAATTCAAAACCAAATTTTCTTATGATAATTTAATTAATTCAGGACGTGATAATTATAAAGATTCGTTTATGCATACATTATTTGCAAATAGCCAAGTCGTTGAATTTGAAGAAAAGCATAGCCAAATAGATGATGAATATGTAGATGACTATAAAGAAGAATATTTCGAGGAACATACAGAAGATTCCGATATAAATTGTGATCCCGAAGAATACAATAATAAACGACTTGAATTTTATAATAATGAAAAATGTTGCAATTTAAACGATGGTATTTCAAAATCAAAAAGAAATAGGAAACAACACCAATGGTGTGAAGCGAATGATGCTGTCAGTATTGCGACAGTTTATGCTTCGTATTATTCGCCGTTCGCAACACATAGGAATATAAAATATGATGGATATAAACCTAAAGACCTAAACAAGTTTTATAATAATTATATCCATACATTAAATGCTGTTATATCATATAATAAGAATTCAATCAAAAATAAATACGGGTTAAAACCAAGAGAGTACAATAAAAGAAATATATTTTCATCTGGAAATAACTGTGAGAATCATGCTTCATTATATCTGACAGATATGATATATGGGTTTAGTATGCTTGAAAAAGTTTTAGATGTTATAAATAATGTTGAAATGACAAATATTCCGGATGATGAACATAAAGATATAATCAATGAAATACTTTTAATGTGTGCTGAATTAATGTTAATACCTGATATACGCAACAGGAATATGCTAGCAAAAAGAATAACAAAGAAATTTTTAGTAAATGATATTATAGCCGAAAATGATGTTTTAATAGAAGATGTAAAGAAATTTTCGATGTATCAATCAAAAGTTTATTATTATATTATGGTTACCTATGCACTATTGACGATAGATCACATTTTGGAAACAGAAAAAAGTGATATTCTTAAAGATAAAAGGGTAGCAGAAGAATATATAAGAAAAATTATATATAAAGGAATTGATTGGTTTGTTAAAAATAAGCCTTTATCGGAAGGACAGTTTAAAAATTTATTATTTCCTATTGATGATATAAATTTTTATTTTCGAAAGACAAGATATACTTTTTATACCAAAGAATACTTTGAATATTACTTTTCAACCGATATATTTAAACTTGATAGAGATAATAATATGTTTTTGGAAGCTTATTTTCAGATGCTAATGAACTGAAACAAAATAAGAGAATTTAAGATGATTCAGACCAACCAGACCAAAAGACCACATATTTTATTTTCTTAAAACAAAAATACTACTAATAGTTACGGTTCATTTTTTCGAATTAAGAAATCGAAAAATACTGGTCTTTTTGGTCTTTCTGGTCAAGAACATATAAAATAGAAAGAATAAGTCTGGTTTTTTGGTCTTATGGTCAGAAACAACAGCACTCATCAAACCTAATCGCCTGCAAAGTCTGGCGGAGCAGGTCGGTATCCACAAGCATATCTTCAACTTCGTCAGGAGTATAACCATAATCAAGGAGAAGTTCCACATCGGTACTATCTACACCATAACATCCGCAGTATGCGAGGAGCAGTTCTTCATGTATAGGATAGTAGTCAGCGGAGTTAAACCAACCAAAATGATTTGAAGCTGTGAGATATTCAAATTCTGCTCTTGACACAATTCCGTTTTCGTCGATTTTAAGAATATCACCTTCAACGACATCAACTTTTTCAGCATCGAACTTATGGAATCCGATTTTCTTCAAAGCGTTCTTCATAATAGATTCAGTTGAGGCATAAATATAGATACCAAGAGCCTCGAAGTAGAGCAAGCACATAGGATTGCTTCCTTTTATAATGTATAAGGAGTTATGCTGATCGAGAGCCGTAAAAGTGAAATTACCCTCAACTGTTTCAGCCATATATTTCAGGCTATCGAAATCAAGTTTTCCCTGCTGTTCAATCAGTTGACATGCTACATAACTATCGGTTTCAATGTGACTTTCAGGCACTAAACCTTTCTTGCGGAGTTCTTTATCATTCCACAATACGCCATTGTGAGCAAAAGCAAATGCCGTATCTCCTGCAACGCAAGAGAACGGATGATTATTGTAGTTGTGTTTCTTGTCACCCTGGGTAGCCATGCGAGTATGTCCCATAATAGCCTTAGTATTGTCGGGAGCATTGAATCTAATAAGATGTGCTGCTCTTGGACGCTTATAAACCGTAACTTTGTCGTCCTTTATATAGGATATACCGGCAGCGTCCGTTCCACGTTCTTCGGCAGCGTTAGCCAATGCCTGTGTAAGTTTCTTCAAAATTTTGTGAGGGATAATTCCCTTGTAATCAAGCCAACCAAATAATGCACACATATTAATATTCATCCGTTTCTTCAACCATTTCGTTGATGTAAATATTTCTTTCCTTGAGATACTGGATAAGTTCAGTATCTTTGATGTTTGACACGAATTCTGACCATGACAGCTTCTGCAAACTCTCGTCAGACATAGAAACAGCCACATTACAAATCTCGTTGACGAGCTGTAATGTGGCTATGAATGTATTCAGCTTGAGAGTTCCACGGAACAGTCTGAATTCAATTGTGCTGTAGTTGCAGAGATTTACAGCGGCATATCTGCCGAAATTGCCTTTCTTTGCCTTGTCCATAATAGCCTTAGGTGAGTTCTCATATCCATAACGGGCCGCCCAACGATTGATTGTATATTCGGAACGACAGCTGAATTTCAGCAACTCATTCCAATGATGCTCCACGAAATACAGCACTCTTGAAATTACTTCATCCTGCTCCTCTCTTGATACGCCAAAACAAATTCTGTTTACATGGATATGAAGACCGCAGGTGCTTGTCTGGTGTGAGCGATAACCCAGAGATACAGCCTTTTTCATGATTTCAGACCAGCAATAATTTTTGTGATAATCTAATGTCATCGGATGTGAGACTATTTCCATACCGTCATCGAGAGAACCGTCTGATTTGATGTATATATGCTCTCCGTCCTCATTGCCAATATCAAGGATTTCTCTTGCATTGTCGCTGTCCTTGCCTGCTCCGTCAATTTCAAGCTCAACGCCGAAATATCTCGGATTATCACCGTAAAACACAGGTTCAGGCTTGTAGCCATATTCCTTGATTGTGCTATTTTCATTGGCGATATCATGGTAACATTCAGAGCAGTAATCTGAATTATTGTAGTGATATACGTCATCAACGTGTACAAGTGCATCACAATTTTCGCAGCGTGTGTAATAATTATCGTAACAGTAACGGCAAAGATTTGTATATTCGTCACCGTAAGCGTCAGAGTCAAAGATAGTTGCTCCGCATCTGTCGCAAGTACAGCAATAGCGTTCAACGCAATCAGAACAGACAATTTGTCCATTGACCATTGAGTAGACATCATCTGTAATTTCTGCTCCACAATGGGAACAAATGATTTTATTTTCTTCCATTTTGATTTCCTCCAAAATAACGTAAAATAGCCGCTCCCGAAGGAGCGGCATTGTCATTAATATTCTTCTGCAAGTAGCATTGTTGAGTGGTCGCCGTCATCGATTATATAAATCTTCTCGGCTATAGGTTTTTCAGACGGAATAAGGTATTCCATTTTGTGTTCGGGATTTTCTGATGTGTGGGTGATTCGCTGCATTTTTCCAAACGGTTCAAGCTTGAACACCTGCAAGTAATCTCGTTCTACATGCAATTCATCAATACAATTCCACAGGAATAACTGCAATTCAAGCGGTATCGATGAATCTACGCCACAGGTTAAGTATCTATTGTTGTCAAACATTTTGTATGCTCCTCTCATCTGAAAAGCAGTTCAATCAGCATTGACATAATGCCGTTGATTTGTTTTGATTCGTTTTTGCCGTAAACACATCAGTTGGCGAAAGACTCGCAGTTGTTAATGAATTGATTGTACAAA
>JAZSPM010000048.1:0-34789 GCA_045537455.1 Candidatus Ornithomonoglobus sp.
GAATTCTTTCTGAGTAGGGATTCTGCTGTTTTCAATCATAAACTTGTCCAAGGCATTTATAACCTCGACTCGGCCCCATATCTGTTGTCCGTCAGGAGCCTGTCGCACCTCTATCTCTTTTACCGGTGCTTGCTTTTGCTGAAGTTTCTGTTCCAAATCCTTTTCAATAAGATCTGCAACATACTGCTTCTTGGTTACCTGTGCCTCTTTTACAAAGTCATCTAATTTATCAAATACCTCATTAGACAACGCTACTGCTAATACTCTTGTTCCTTCTTGCATTTGTTTTTCCGCCTATTAATACATTTTTATTCCCATTTCCTCTTCGCATTCCTGATCAATCTCTGCCCGAAGCTTCTCATCAAAGTTTGAGACTGCTTCTTTCACCTTTTCCTGTACTCCTTCAAGCACCTCAACCTGTTCATCAGATAATTCATATCCGTTGTTTAGAGTATCTTCTGTACAACGATATATCTGCATCATCTCTTTGTCGTTAAACAGCTTTGCAGATTGAAGCAATCCTGATCTTACAACAAAGTCTTCTTTGGCTTTTTCATAATCTGTGAAGTAATGTCCGTGATACAGAGCATTGTTTCCAAATGACCATGTTGTAAATTCAAAGTTTCTTGATGATGGATGCTCAATTCCGCCAAGTACAACCCCATTGAATTCTGCAAGCAACTTGTATGGCATATTGAAATCTCTCGCACTGAGTTCTGGAGCATTATCCATCAGATCAATATACTCCTTAACCGTTTTGAAAGCTTTATCAGCTTCTTCAACCAATTTATAAAATTCATCGGTCTTCTCAGTTGCGGCATTATAACAAATGCCTCCGGGATATCTGATCTCAAAACTCTCTGACTTGCCATATCCAACATTTAATGCAGAATTTTCAACCCAAGTAGTTACACCATCATGTTCTGGCAGGTTCTGCTTTACCTGAATCAAAAATCTTTCTACATTCATTTGGTTTCCTCCTTCCTGTAATTTTGGATATAAAAAAAGACGATAACCTCATTTCTGAAATTATCGCCTTCGTTTATCTGTATTAATTTTTGTTATGGTTCGTATCCTGTATGTTCTAATTTGCATCTATTATGTAGTCAAGTCGGAATTTTATAGGATTTATGCCGTTGTCTCTGGTTCAAGACTGGTTGAAACGATGGGTGCATCTACTGTCTTTTATTCAAATGGGATTTTTGAAAATTGCCCGAAAAGTGCGTAAAAATGCGGTCAAAACAGATTGCATCTATTTTGACCGCGAATTTTGGCACCCCCGACCGGAATCGAACCGATGACTAACCCTTAGGAGGGGCTTGTAATATCCTCTTTACTACGGGGGCTTATATTAAATTCCTATTATAATCATAACAGAAATTTTAATTATTGAATTTTTTTCGCCATTACAACCACCCTCTCATTTGAGCGGTTATATGAGCAGGTTGAAAGGGTTAAAAGCTTATCACCAAAATTAACCTCTACATCTGTATCATACAAGGAATTTTCTTTTACCTGTTCAATATATTCCCCGAAAACAAGTTCGTCCGTAAAATGTATATTTTCATTATACCTGAACTCATCATCAGAACCGACTTTCGTTCTGAACACAGCAAATATATGATACTTGCCTCTTTGATAATTCGTATCAAAATACACTATCTGATTATTTTTATAATAATCCTTTTTCTCATAAGAAAGTAATTTTGCAAACATTGAGCCGTCTCGCATATTATGAGCATAAATTATTAGATTATCGCTCGGAAGCTTTATATCGCACTGATAATCCAAAAACGGAAGTCCACTATATTGATATTCCTTTTCAAAATTCCTGTGCAGATAAAACTCATTGTTATCCTGCTGCATGACAGGATAATTTATTTTAGTATTCGGCAGTCTTATCCAACCAACCATATCGTTATTTAAAACATATGCATCGTAATAGCCTTTAATCATTCCGTTTGAAGCATACTCCTCCGGTTTATCTTCTTCCGGTTCTTCAATTACTTCAATATCCTCAAGAATATTATCATCATTATCAACTATACGCTGAAGATGCGATATTTTCGTCTGAGTTGTGTAGCTGTTATAGATATAAAATCCTATATATACTACACAGCCCAGAAAAATACAAAGAGAAAGGATTAAAATGATACGTCTTGATTTGCTCATATCATTATTCCCCTTTCTCCTGATTCATTAATAATTATTTAATTTTTTTCTTTGATGTTGCTAATAGGTATACAACAACTGCCAACGCAAGAACTGCTAATGATGAGACTGCAACTATAGGAGCAGAATCACCTGTTTTGGGGTTAACCTTTGCTGTTGCAGCAACTGTTGCCTTAGGAGCCAAAGTAGCTTTTGGTGTTGCGGTAGCTTTTGCTGTCACTTTCGGAGTTGCAGTAGGCTTTGTTGTAGCTACGCTCGGAGATTTAAACTGAACATATGCGCTCTCATCACCTGTTAAAGTTATTGTTTCTCCTTCTTTTACAGTAACGCTGATTGCCTTATCTATTTCAGGAGATAATTCATATCCGGCTCTTCTTGTGCCGTTTACGTTTGTTATAACAACATCTCCGTCACCTATAAGTCTGTATGTACCCGGCTTTACCGAATCCTCTTTTGTTTCTTTTGATGTTACTGCTATTGAAATTACCTTTTCATGTTTTTCTGCTGCCGGCTTATTAGGATCTCCTATACTCGGAGCTGAAGTAGCATTAGCCGTTGCCTTCGGACTATCTGTAGGTACTGCAGTTACATTTGCTTCAGGAGCAGGTGTTGGCTCAAAAGCCTTTTCGTTATCTGTATAAACAAGCTTCCACTGTACATCCTCAGGCTTGTCCGCAAGAGTTGAAGTATTAACTGATTTATTTACAGAAACAGTTATTTCATAATCCAAAGTTTTGGCTTTATTATAGTCCTCTATACTTCCCAAATGTATGAGCTTTGCACCGTCAACAAGCTCTGTTGAATCAACACTCTCATCATATATTGTCTTGTTTGTTCCCTCAGATATAACTTTGTCAATCTTAAGTGAATAATAATTAACAGCCGATTCTCCACCGTTAAGAGCATATGCTGACTCAGTCGGCAACTCAAGCTTTAACCAACAATCTACAGGAGTCACTGTACTTCTAATCTGTATTCTCTGTACTACTCCTTTAGTCGCTGTAAGGTTCTTTAAATTAACCATTACATCATTTATTACAAATTCATCTGTAGTTTCCATCGTTTCCTCAAGGAATGTGTCTGTCACTCTTTTTTCTACCTGCATATTACCTTTTAATGATGATACAGCCATAGTTGCCATATCTCCTTTTGCAGCAAATACAGGTGTCATTGACATCGTTAATATTGAAGCTACCATCAATGCAGCACATAATCTTTTCATTTTCCTCGCTCCTTCTATGTAGGCATATTCTTATACGATATATCATACCACAAATATATTGATTTGTCACTAATATTTTTTAAAATTAATATAATTTTTATTATTATGTCAACCAAAAAAAATACATATGTAACATTTTTGTGCATTTTTGATAAATGATATTTGGAAAGATTTGTGATATAATGTAAGTAATGTATTAAAAACAAGGAGTTTACTATATGTCCTACGAAACACTTTCAAAATCAATTACAAATAAAATTGAATCAGAAAACCCGATATTGGCAGACTTTGGATGTAAATCCATAAGACGAGACAAGGATTCTGACAAAGCCAACCTGTGGCGTCCTGCATTCATAAGAGACACCGAAAAAATCATGCACTCTTTATATTATAACAGATACACTGATAAAACTCAGGTTTTTTCGTTTTATAAAAATGACGATATTTCTCACAGAGCACTCCATGTGCAAATTGTATCAAGAATAGCAAGAAATATAGGTCGCGTTCTTGGGCTTAATCTTGACTTAATTGAAGCCATCGCACTTGGGCATGACATAGGTCATACGCCATTCGGTCATGCAGGAGAAAAGTTTTTATGTGAAATATACAATGAACGCACAGGAAGATTCTTTAACCATAATGTCCACAGCGTGCGTGTTCTTGACAGCATACTGCACCTGAATTTAACCTTACAAACACTTGACGGAATACTTTGTCATAACGGCGAATCAGAATTCATGGAGTATCACCCTTCTTCCCTGTCAGATTTTGATGAATTCGACAAAAAGGTTGAATCATGTTATACTGATGAAGCTAACATCAAAAAGCTTATACCGAATACTCTTGAAGGCTGTGTCGTTAGAATTTCGGATATTATCGCATACATCGGAAAAGACAGGCAGGATGCAATCAAAACTCACCGCATACCTTCAGAAAGCATTTTTGAAGAAACAGAAATAGGTAAATTCAACGCCATGATGATAAATAATCTTATTGTTAATATTCTTGAGAACAGCTACGGAAAAGATTGCATCATGATGGATGAGGTTCATTTTAAAGCATTAAAAAAGGCAAAAAAAGACAATTATGACCTTATATATCTTACAGATGACATGAGCGACAAATACGATTCAATAATAAGGCCAATGTTCCGCAAGCTATATGACAAGCTACTTGATGAATTCGTCAGCAAAAACACTGACTCCCCTATTTTTAAGCACCATATAGATGCCATAAAGCACGCAACACGCTTCCGCAGCGGAAGTAATTACGCCGACACTGAACCAAATCAGTTGGTTGTTGATTTTATAGCAAGCATGACAGACGACTATTTTATTGATTTATACGAGCATTATTTCGGTGCCTCCGAAATTAAATATATTTCATATTTTGAATAAAAAAAATACCGGTATATTCCGGTATTTTTTTATAAGCTTATCTTACGTTCCTCTGCAACTTAGTTTTTCAAGAAGCATCATATTTTAAGCGAAACCTGCTCAACACTACACATGATTATCTCCCCCGACACTCTATTAATATAGTATTAAAATCACACAATTACCATTTTTTTCATATATTAAAATTGGAGGTGAGTAATAATGAGTAATATGAATTGTAATTGCAGAAGCAACTGTATAGGTATTACTGCTGCGGCAAGTATTCTGATTGGCGTAATCGTAGGCTTGCTAAGATTCATGGCAGTTATAACCGTAGCACCTGCACTATTATGGATTGCTTTCGGTACAGCTATTGTGTATCTTGCGATAACATTTATTGCATCTGCATCTGCATATTGTCAAAGCGTAAAAATTTGTATATGCTCAGCCCTGCCGGCATTGCTGACGGGTGTTATCGGTACAATTATAACTTCGATAATTTTACTTGTTGTTGAATTTGCAGCTACAAGTATAATAGGAGCTGTAATCACCGGTATATTGGCACTGTTCTTCACTCTTACGGTTGGTTCAATCGTATGTGCAACAAAATGTGCTGCCGGTTGCGATGAAGGCTGATTATAAATAATCTCATGCTGTGGTATTTATGATTTCAAAATCATTCTACCACAGCTTTTTTTATAAGGTAAATATATTACTCTTGATTTATATAGAATAATATTGTACAATAAAAATAACTTCATATTATTAAATTATTAAAAGGAGAGAAATTATGAAAAAATTAACCAAAATTTTGTCAGCAATATTGCTGACTACAGCACTTTCAGTACAATCGGCATCCGCTGCCAATATGTATCTGAAAATGAAGGGTACAGCAGACCATGATGCTTTAGGAGTTACTTTGCTTGTGTTGAACAAGGGTGTGTCAGTTAACAATATAACCAATAATGATATTAAATATATTGATCAGGGAGACATTAATGCAGACGGTTCGTTTGAATTAAGACTACCGTTCTTTACCGAACAGGAGTATGACTTCTATTCAAATATGAGCTATACCATGAATGTTCCGGGTAATCCTACAAAAACAGTTTATGTTTCTGACTCCGGCACTGAAAAAAATACAGGAGAAAGCGCTGATTCTCCTATAACCTTAGCACAGGCATGGAAATATATTGACGAAATAAAAGAAATTGTACTTGCAGGAGATACTACTTATACAGAAGCACCTGCACATATATCAAATCTTACAATCAAAGCAGAAAGCGCATCAACTGTTCTTGCTTTAGGCTCAGATGTAAGCTTAAATGGTGATACTACATTTAGTAATCTTACTTTAAGCGGAGCAAAAACCATTTATGCAAACGGATATGCACTAAAAATTGATGAAACAGTTACCTCGACAGACAGATTAAACGTATACGGTGGTGCAAATGGCACAGCAATCGACGGTGACACAAATATAACACTGCTTGGCGGTTTGTATAGTAAAGTTTATGGTGGCGGTAACGGTACTGCGGCTACAATAAACGGAAGCACAAATGTTACAATCAGCGGAAATGTAAATGCAGGCGATACTAATGACGATGATGCTTCAAACTATTATAAAAGCATTATTTACGGCGGCGGTGCAGGTTCACCAGTCACAGGCAAAACAAATGTAAATGTAGCAGGTAATGCAGTTGCTGCTTATATATTCGGTGCAGGTACAGGCACAAATGGTACTGCAGTTGATACAAACATCAACATCAACGGCGGTAAGGTTATGAATGTGTTTGGCGGTTCAGAATCATCAGATACAGTTCTTACAAACTGTGATACACACGTAACAATCACAGACGGTTTGGCAGAGGCCATATTCGGTGGTTCTCAAAATTCAAATCTGACAGGTAATACATATGTTAACCTTTTAGGAGGAGACGTATCAAGACGTGTTTACACAGGATGTTATAATAAATGGGAATTGTCATGGGAAAGTTCAAACTATGTAAATGGCACTACAACCTTATCCATAGCACCTGAGGTTGCGTTAAATACAAAAACAGGTCTTTCAAGCGGGAACCAAACAAATATAGGAGTATATTCAGGAAGCCGAACAGAATCAAATCTTGAAGAAGAAAAAAATACAATTATATTCCTGAACGACAGTTATGCCACTCATAAAAACAAATTAGATACATCAACAACTATTGTTATTGATCCATTCAAGAGCTTTCATGACTATATTGTAAAAGCCGGCAAAGGCGGAACTGTAAAAGGCACGGGAACAGGTGGAGAAGTTTATATCGCTCCTGATGCAGGAAACTACGGTGCTATAGGCAATAACAAATATTTTAATGAAAATGCTCCCATCTCAGAGGATACAACAGTTACATTCGCTAAAGAATTCAGCATCAACTCAATAGCACAGCCTACTGATACAACAGCTGGAATTTCAACTAATGTAGATGTTACTGCTGAGAACTTCTCAAAAGAAGAAGCTCCTTATATGGTTGTTGCAGTATACGATAACGGTATGCTTGTTTCATGCGATTTACAGGAAACACCTGCATCAAATACAGCTAAAGAATTTAATATCAACTGTAAGTTAGAATCAGGAAAAACTTATCTTGTAAAAGCAATGCTTTGGAATAAAAATCAAAAGCCACTTACTGCATCATACAGCATTACAGTTAATAAATAAGAAATTTAAAAGGGTTCACAAAAGTGAACCCTTTTTTATATTTTTATTATAATAAATGCTTACGAAGCTCTTCATTACTTTGACTGCTTATATATGCAGGTGCAACATCAAACACAGTCTTACAACCGCTTTGACCTTCCTTATTCATCTTATATGCAGCTCTTGCATATGCCGCAAGTACCGACGCTGTAAATTCCGGATTTGAATCAAGCTTAAGACTGTATTCTATAATATGACTGTTCTCGCTGTTCCATCCCGTTTTTCCGCTTCTTATAACCATTCCACCATGAGGAATACCGCTGTGATTTGCCTTTAATTCTTCTTCTGAGATAAAGTAAACTGTTGTATCATAATCAGCAAAATAGTTCGGCATTGTTTTGATTTCGTTTTCAATACGTGCTTTATCCGCACCGTCCTCGACAACTACATAGCACTCACGTGTGTGCTTCTGACGTGTTGTAAGCTCAGGATTCTCTCCGTTACGAACAGATGCCACTGCCTCATCAACCGGAACTGTATACTGTCTTGCATCCTTTACACCTTCAATTCTGCGGATTGCGTCGGAATGCCCCTGACTTACACCCTTTCCCCAAAAGGTATAATCATTACCCTCTGAAAGAATTGCATTTGCATAAAGTCGATTCAGTGAGAACATACCCGGATCCCAGCCTACTGAAATAATACCTATATGACCGCTTGCTTTTGCCTGTGCATCTACATTTGCAAAATGCTCAGGAATTTTTGCATGAGTATCGAAGCTGTCTATTACATTGAAATATTTTACGTATTCGGGAGTTTGCACAGGAAGGTCTGTTGCACTTCCACCGCAAAGAATCATAACGTCAATCTTGTCCTTCATTTCTATAGCTTTATCAATATGATATACAGGAACACCGTCTGTAAGTATTTTTACAGTTGACGGATTACGTCTTGTAAATACTGCAGCAAGCTCAAGGTCATCGTTCTGCTTTATAGCACATTCAATTCCACGTCCAAGATTTCCATAGCCTAAAATTCCAATTCTGATTTTCATAAAAAATCAACTCCATTCATAAAAATTTCCTTTAATATTTTAACAGAAAATATATCAAAATACAATACTTTGATAAAAAAATTCGAAAAAATTCTACTTATTTAATATTTTGTACTGTTATCTAACCGATTATGTACGTAACATCTGCTATAAATTTGAAACGGAGCTGCATATGCAACTCCGTTTTTATGTTTTATTTTATTAGTCTTACTGCTATTACTTCGTCGATAGCTTCAAGCTTAGCTACCATATCGGCACTGATTTCGTGGTCAGTATTGATAATAGTATAAGCAACATCATTCTTTGATTTATTAATCATATCGCTGATATTTACATCTGATAAAGCATCTGTAAACTGAGCAATAACATTCTTAACGTTCTTATGAATAATTGTAACTCTACCAACACCGTTTGCAGGCAAAGTACAGTTCGGGAAGTTTACTGAGTTTACAATATCTCCACTTTCAAGATAGTCTGCAATCTGTCTTGAAGCCATAACAGCACAGTTATCCTCTGATTCCTCTGTTGAGGCACCAAGATGCGGAATAGCTATTATTCCCTTTTGGTTAATTGTTTCTTCGTTCGGGAAGTCAACAACATAGCTTGATACCTTTCCGTCAGCAAGAGCCTTCTTTATAGCATCATTGTTTACAAGACCGTTTCTTGAGAAGTTCAGAATCTTAACTCCGTCCTTCATTATTGCAATGTTCTCAGCATTAATTGTATCCTTTGTTGAATCCATATAAGGAACGTGGATTGTTATATAATCTGCATTTGCACAAATTTCATTAATGTCATTAACTCTCTTAACGTGTCTTGAAAGCTTCAAAGCTGCATCAACCGAAAGATATGGGTCATATCCGATTACATCCATACCAAGAGTATATGCCGCATTTGCAACAAGAATACCAATAGCACCTAAACCGATTACACCAAGAGTCTTGCCCTTGATTTCGCTTCCTGCGAAGTTTGACTTACCCTTTTCAACCTGCTTTGCAACATCGTCGCCTGTAAGAGTACGTGCCCATTCAACACCGCCGATGATATCTCTTGAAGCAAGAAGTAAGCCTGCTATAACAGCTTCCTTAACAGCGTTTGCATTAGCACCCGGAGTATTGAATACTACTATACCCTTTTCTGTACATTTTTCAATAGGGATATTGTTTGTACCTGCACCTGCTCTTGCAACAGCCTTTAAGTTACTGCCAAGCTCCATATCATGCATATTGAAGCTTCTTAGAATTATACCGTCAGCATTTGCATTTTCATCGTCTGTAATATTATAGTTTGAACCAAGCTGGTCTAAACCACATTTAGCTATTTTATTTAAAGTAAGAATATCAAACATTTTAAACACCAAAAACCTTTCAAATTACTTGTTTTCTGCTTCAAACTTCTTCATGAACTCAACAAGCTTTTCAACACCTTCAACAGGCATTGCATTATAGATACTTGCTCTCATTCCGCCAACTGTTCTGTGACCCTTTAAGTTCACAAATCCTGCAGCCTTTGCTTCCTTAACGAACTTAGCATCAAGTTCTTCGTTACCAGTTACAAAAGGAATGTTCATAAGTGAACGGTCTTTTGCAACAACAGTACCCTTGAATAATTCTGAAGAATCAAGGAAATCATAAAGAATCTTTGCTTTCTTCTCGTTAACCTTCTGAATTTCTTTTACACCGCCCATTTCTTTTACCCATTCAAGAACAAGCTTCAATGTGTATATAGCATATGTAGGAGGTGTATTGTACATTGAACCGTTATCTGCGTGAATCTGATAATCAAGCATTGTAGGTGTTCCGTCAAGAACCTCGCCTATCAAATCTTCTCTTACAATTACAAGAGTTACACCTGCCGGGCCAAGATTCTTCTGTGCACCTGCAAAAAGCAAACCAAACTTTGTTACGTCAATTTCTTCTGACATTACGCATGATGAAATGTCTGCAACAAGAACTGCGTCTGTATCAGGAAGCTCTGTAAATCTTGTTCCGTAAATTGTATTGTTATAGCAGATATAGAAATAATCTGCATCACTTGAGAATTTGCTCTTATCCAATTCAGGAATATATGAGAAAGTTTTATCAGCAGATGAAGCAACCTTATTTACGCTGATGAACTTTTCAGCCTCTGCTGCTGCTTTCTTTGCCCACTGACCTGTTATAACATAATCAGCCTTCTTATTCTTTGTTCCAAGATTCATAGGTATCATTGAGAACTGTGTTGAACCGCCTCCCTGAAGGAATAACACCTTATAATTATCAGGTACATTCATAAGCTCTCTTACAAGTGCTTCTGCACTGTCAATAATAGCCTGATAATCAGCTGAACGGTGACTCATCTCCATAACTGACATTCCGGCTGAACCGTATTCAACCATCTCTCTCTGTGCTTTTTCCAATACCTCAACAGGAAGCATTGAAGGACCTGCTGAAAAATTGTATACTCTACTCATTAAAATCATTCCTTTCAGATTTATATAATAATATTATTATACACCACTTGATAAATTAAGTCAATATTTTTTTTCAATATAGTTAAATTGTCGATTTTATTGGTTTTTTAGCTTGTTTTATATATCTAATTTAACAACATCGTTATACTTTTAACACACTAAATTCATCATCAAGACTGAATATTGCTTGACATTATTGAATTTTAGTGATAAACTGTTTGCTGGAGCATATAATAACATAATGAGGTGATTTTAATGAAAGCAATAGTAATTTATAAATCAAAATACGGTTCTACAAAAGCATATGCACAATGGATTGCGGAAGAACTGAACTGCGAAGCCGTTGATGCAAAAACAGTAAAAGCAGATGACCTTTCACAATACGATACAATTATATACGGCGGCGGACTGTATGCAGAGGTTATAAACGGTGTTACACTGATTACCAAAAACCTTGATAAGCTCACAGGCAAAAAAATTGCAGTCTACACAACAGGTATAACTCCGCTTGATTGCAGAGACTATTATGATAAGCTTGTTATTGAAAAAAACTTCAAGCCTGAAATGTTACAGCAAATCAAGATTTTCAATTTCTTAGGAAAAATGATTATTGATGAGCTTTCGATTGTACATAAAACCGCCATTAAAACCTTAAAGAAAATTATGTCCGGCAAAGAAAACCCTACTGAAATGGAAAAGCTTCTTGTTGAATTATGCGATTCCGACGGAGATTTCACAGACAAAAATGCAATCAGTGAATTAATAGAATATGTAAAATAAATATACTACATCGGGCGGTATTTTAACCGTCCGATTTTTTCCAAAGAAAAACGCTTACTATGAAAACTCATAATAAGCGTTTGGCGACCCGGATGAGGCTCGAACTCACGACCTCCAGCGTGACAGGCTGGCGTTCTAACCAACTGAACTACCGGGCCATATTAAGCAGTCTCAACTCGACTGCTTTTCTATTATAGCACAACTTTTTTATTTTGTCAACACTTTTTTGTAATTATTTTGTATTTTTATTTATATATTCTGCCTTTAATTTTGAATACATTATTTTCTGGCTATGATATAATCCAAAATATCCTGAAAGCATATAGCTTACTGCCGAGGCTATTGCAAATAGTGCAATCCCCTGCCCACCGAATATCTCAATACTCAAAATAATTGATGCAATCGGACAGTTCAACATTCCGCAAAACATTGCAGTCATTCCAACAGCGGCTCCGAATCCGGCATCAAGTCCCAGAAGGCTGCCTGCTACACATCCGAAGGTCGCTCCCACAAAAAACGTCGGAACAATTTCTCCACCTTTAAATCCTGCACCTATTGTTATAGCGGTAAATATCATCTTTAGCAAGAATGCTTCGTATCTTGCTTCCCCATTTACCGCATTATGAATTATATCTCCACCCGCACCGTTATAATCTGTACTTTGGCATATCACTGTCAATAGAACAATAGCAACACCACCGACAACGATTCTTATATACGGATTTTTAAAACGTTTTTTAAGAACATCAGCCGTACCATGAAGCACCAAACAGAATATAACGCTAACTCCTGCACAAAGCATTGCAAGTATAACTGTGCGAACAACCGGCATCACTGCCAAATCGGGTACATTTGCTACAGCAAACTGAGTAGGTGCTATACCAAACAGTCTTGTTATGCCGAATGCAACAAATGCAGAAATAATACACGGTACTAATGCTGAATAATACATAAGACCTACAGATATAACCTCTATTGCAAATATTGAAGCAGTAAGAGGTGTTCCGAACAGTGCAGAAAACAATGCACTCATTCCGCACATTACAAGCACGTGCCTGTCCTTTGGTTCAGCTTTAAAAAGCCTTCCCGTTTTATAGCCTATGCTGCCGCCAAGCTGAAGTGCCGCTCCTTCTCTGCCTGCACTTCCGCCAAACAGATGAGTTACTGCTGTTGCAATGAATATAAGCGGTGCGGTTCTGAACATAATTTCCCTATCGGTTCTTACCGAATCTATTATATCATCTGTTCCTTTATTATCCGCCATAGAAGATATTTTATATATCCATACTATAAACAAGCCGCCTAACGGTAAAAGAAATATTATAAGCGAATGTGCCTGTCTTAAATGAGTAGCCTCCTCAACCGCTGTATGGAACAATGTCCCCACCATGCCGCTTACAATACCAACAACTCCGGCAAGCAATATCCATTTAAAAAATCCGGATAAAAACTCCCATAATGTATTTAAACTTTTCTTTATCATTTTCTGTTTCTGGCTTTAGCTCTTAAATCTGTTTGCAAAATCTTTTTTCTCATTCTGAGATGATTGGGTGTTACCTCAAGAAGCTCATCATCTGCAATAAAATCAAGACACTGCTCCAAGCTCATTTCTCTTGGCGGAACAAGCTTTAATGCATCATCAGAGCCTGATGCACGTGTATTTGTTGCGTGTTTTTTCTTGCAGACATTTATTACAATATCCTCAAGTCTTGCATTTTCGCCTACAATCATGCCCTCGTATACCTTTACACCCGGCCCTACAAACAAGCTTCCTCTCTCCTGTGCATTATACAATCCGTAGGTAATAGTTTCTCCATCCTCCCACGCAACTATAACGCCTCTGTTTCTACCCTGAAAATCTCCCTTATACGGCTCATACTTATCAAGTATGCTGTTTATAATAGCGGTACCCTTTGTTGCTGTAAGGAGCTCGCCTCTATACCCTATAAGCCCTCTTGACGGAATTAAAAATTCAAGTCTTGTATAATTCTGTGCTGTAGGTGACATATTTATCATTTCACCCTTACGGTTTATAACACTGTCCATTACAACACCATTATATTCCTCAGGTACATCAACGCTCAGATGTTCTATCGGTTCACAAAGAACGCCGTCTATTGTCTTGTATATAACAACAGGATTTGATACCTGGAATTCATATCCTTCACGACGCATATTTTCTATCAATACAGACAGATGAAGCTCGCCTCGTCCTGATACAGTAAACGCTTCTGTTGTATCTGTATCTTCTACTCTCAGGCTTACATTTGAATCAAGCTCGCGGTAGAGTCTGTCACGAAGATGTCTTGACGTAACAAATTTACCGTCACGACCTGCAAACGGGCTGTCATTTACACTGAACGTCATGGAAAGAACCGGTTCATCAATCTTTACAAACGGAAGTGCTTCAGGATTTTCAACATCGCAGACAGTTTCTCCTATATTAATATCAGAAAGTCCTGATATAGCAACCACATCACCTGCACCGACTTCTTCAGCAGGAATCTTATTCAGTCCGTCAAACACATACAGCTTTGATACCTTTCCCTTTGTAATACTTCCGTCAGGATGACAAATAGAAAGCTGCTGATTTACCTTGACGCTTCCTCTTTCAATTTTTCCTACCGCAATACGACCTGTATATTCATCATAATCTATATTTGATACAAGCATCTGGAACGGTGCTTCATCCACACAGTCAGGACACGGAATTGCATTTACAATAAGCTCAAATAAATCAGTTAAATCCTCATTAGGACATTCAGGATTATATTCAGCAGTCGCCCATCCGTCACGTCCCGATGCAAAAATAACAGGAGTATCAAGCTGTTCATCGGTAGCACCTAAATCAATAAACAATTCAAGAACCTCATCAACCACCTCATACGGTCTTGCATTAGGACGGTCAACTTTATTTACAACAATAATAGGGTGCAAATCAAGTGCAAGTGCCTTTGAAAGAACAAATCTTGTCTGAGGCATACAACCCTCGAACGCATCAACAAGCAACAACACTCCGTCAACCATCTCGAGTCCTCTTTCAACCTCACCGCCAAAGTCTGCATGCCCGGGTGTATCTATTATATTTATTTTTGTACCCTTATAATAAAGAGCCGTATTCTTTGCAAGAATTGTAATTCCACGCTCACGTTCAAGGTCGTTTGAGTCCATTACTCTATCATCAACCACTTCATTTTCACGAAATGTTCCGCTTTGTGCAAGCATTGCGTCAACAAGCGTCGTCTTACCGTGGTCAACGTGTGCAATTATTGCAATATTTCTTATATTTTCTCTTGAAACCATACTAAAAAATCCTTTTCCTTTTTATAATTCAAACTATATTATATACCGCTTCCCTTGATTTGACAATATTTTTTTGCAAAAAATTTTATTATTTATTTATATTTGCGAATTTTTGCAAAAGTAAGAATTGAATACTATATATTTTTTCCAATATAAAATATATTTTTACTTAGATTCCTGACTTTCCTGTATCATATCCAAAAAAGCTCTTGCTGCAAGTGAAAGAGGATTTTGTTTTAAATACGCATAACCTATATGACGTGGCGGAACAGGCGGAGTTAAATTCATCTGATGTATAATCCCCTGCTGCAAGCTCTCTTTTGAAAATTCCTGTACAACGCACGATACGCCTAAATGAATTGAAGCAAAACGAATTAAAAGCTCATGTGCTGCAATTTCAATCTGCGGTTTTAATTCAATATTCTTTTCTTGGAATTTCTCATTCAAATAACGACGTGAGGTCGAATTTTCTTCCAATAAAATCAACGATTCTTTCGCCATTTCTTCCCATGTATAGCTTTGTTTTTTCCTATGCTCTGAACCGCATACAAAAATATCATGAATTTCAAAACACGGTTCAATGCATAATTCATCATCCGAAACGGGAAGATTAACAAATGCAAGCTCTGCTGTTCCCTCTTTTACCATTTGAAGCATATGGTAAGAGTAAGAATTTGCCATTTCAATACGAATATTTGGATATGTGTCATGAAACTGCTCAAGGAAAGGAAGAAGATAACCGCACGTAATAGTATCACCTGCGGCGATTACCAAAGAACCACTTTCCATGTGATGAAGCCTTGCAAGTAAGGTTTCGCCCTGTTCAATAGCCTGCATGGCACTTTCAACCTTTTGGAATAACAGCGTTCCTTCCTGAGTAAGATGAACTCCTCTTCTTGAACGTACAAAAAGCTGTGCATTCAAATCACGTTCCAGTTGATGGATGCATTGAGAAATTGCTGATTGGGAAATATATAAATGATTCGCCGCAGCTGAAAAGGACGCAAAACGTGCTGTTTCATAAAAAATCCTATAATAATCAAGTTTCGTTTTCATATAAGTCCTCCTTATCACTGTTGTAAGAATTATCTACTTTACTAATAGCTATAAATATATTATAATAAAAGAGAATTAAAAAGTCAATATGCAGGAGGAAAAAATTATGGAAAGAAAAATAGGTACTGTTTCAAGAGGTGTTCGCTGCCCCATTATCCGTGAAGGCGATGACCTTGCAAGCATTGTTGTAAACAGCGTAATAGAAGCAGCAGAATCAGAAGGCTTTGCACTTCGTGACAAGGACGTTGTTGCAATTACCGAATCAGTTGTTGCACGTGCACAGGGAAACTATGCATCTGTTGAAGCTATCGCCGCTGACGTAAAAGCAAAATTAGGCGGTGAAACAATCGGCGTTATATTCCCAATCCTAAGCAGAAACCGTTTTGCTATTTGCTTGCGTGGTATTGCTATGGGAGCAAAGAAGATTGTTTTAATGCTTAACTATCCGAGTGACGAAGTTGGAAATGCTCTTGTTTCTCTGGATCAGGTAGATGAAGCAGGAATCAATCCATATTCTGACGTATTAACCGAAGCAAAATACCGTGAATTATTCGGTGAAAACCCACATCCGTTCACAGGTGTGGACTATATAAAATACTACGGTGATTTAATCCGTTCATGCGGTGCAGAAGCTGAAATCATTTTAGCAAATGACCCTCGTGTTATCTTAAATTACACAGACAGCGTTTTAAACTGTGATATTCACAGCCGTGCACGCACTAAGCGTATCCTAAAGGCAGCAGGTGTAAAGCGTATAGCAGGTCTTGATGATATTATGACATCACCAATCGACAACAGCGGATTTAACTCAAAATACGGCTTGCTTGGCTCAAACAAATCAACAGAAGATACAGTAAAGCTTTTCCCTCAGGAGTGCTTTGATTTAGTAAAAGATATTCAGTCTCAGTTAAAGGAACGTTGCGGAAAGCATATTGAAGTTATGGTATACGGAGACGGTGCATTCAAAGACCCGATGGGTAAAATATGGGAGCTTGCGGACCCTGTTGTATCCCCTGCTTATACAGAAGGATTAGAGGGAACTCCAAACGAATTGAAGTTAAAATATCTTGCTGATAATGACTTTGCAGATTTAAAGGGCGAACAGCTTAAGAAGGCAATAGAAAATGCAATCCGTGAAAAAGGCTCAGACCTTGTAGGAAACATGGCATCCCAGGGAACAACGCCTCGTCGTCTTACAGACTTAATCGGTTCACTTTGCGACTTAACAAGCGGTTCAGGCGACAAGGGTACTCCGATTGTATTGGTACAAGGCTATTTTGACAACATGACAGATTAATTATGTGGGCATATAAAAGTATTTTTTATCAGATATATCCGCTCGGCTTTTGCGGTGCACCGTTTGAAAACGACGGTGTTGAAAAGAGCCGGATACTAAAAGTTCCGGATTGGACTAATCATATAAAAAAGCTTGGGGCAGATGCTATATACTTCTGCCCCGTTTTTGAATCAGATACTCACGGCTATAATACCCGTGACTATAAAAAAATTGATGTACGTTTAGGCACAAACGAAGACTTTAAAGCTGTATGCAGTTCACTCCATAAGGACGGAATAAAAATCGTTCTTGACGGAGTTTTTAATCATGTAGGCAGAGGCTTTTGGGCGTTTCAGGATGTTTTAAAAAACAGAGAAGCATCACGCTATAGAGATTGGTTTTATATTGATTTTAACGGTAACTCTCACTACAACGACGGTCTTTGGTACGAAGGCTGGGAAGGTAATTTTGACCTTGTAAAGCTAAATCTACGAAATAACGAAGTTGTTGAGCATATTCTTGATGCCGTCAAATTTTGGATTGACGAATTTGACATTGACGGCTTACGTCTTGATGTGGCATACTGTCTTGATAAGGATTTTCTGAAAAGATTAAGGTATTACACTGGCACGCTTAAAGAGGATTTTGTTCTTATAGGCGAGCTTCTGCATGGAGACTACAATCAATTTGTTAATGACCAAATGTGTCACAGCTGTACTAATTACGAGTGCTACAAGGGTGTATATTCAAGCTTTAATTCAATGAATATGTTTGAGATAGTTCACTCACTGCTCCGTCAGTTCGGTCCTGAAAACTGGACACTGTATAAGGGAAAGCATCTGCTTAGTTTTGTGGATAACCACGATGTTTCAAGAATTGCAAGTATTTTATCAAATGAAAATCATTTGCCTCTTGTATACGGAATGATATTTGCAATGCCCGGAATTCCATGTGTATACTATGGTAGTGAATGGGGTGCAAAGGCAAACAAAAGCGAAGGCGACCCTGCACTAAGAGCGTGCTTTAATGAACCTGTTGAAAATGAATTATCTGAATTTATATCACAGCTTGCTATTGCTCATAAAAACAGTGATGCACTTATAAACGGTGATTTTCGTTCTGTTGTTCTACACAACAAGCACTGTATATTTGAAAGAAAAACAAACAATGAACGTGTACTTGTTGCAATTAATGCAGACAGTGAGCCTGTTGTGTGTCACTTTGATGCAGGATGCGGTACAGCGATTGATTTAATAACCGAAAAAACACATGATTTCGGAGGTGGAAGCGAGCTTCCGCCATACAGTGTACAATACTGGAAAATGGAAAGATAGCTTAAAGGCTTGCAGAAAAATCTGCAAGCCTTTTTAATGCTTATTGGTATTGGTATTACCCTTTCAGGATGAATCCACTCTATTTCAGTTTTAAACAGACTGGATGAAATATATTCAATTTTTATATACAGGAATGTATCCGTTTTCTATTTCAGTATAACCAAAGCTTTCAGGAACAGCTATTTCATCCTCAATAACTAACTCTCCGTTATTTATACTGAACATATAGCTTCCCTTCTTATTTTCGCTGTTTATACGTTCACAGTCAATAACAACACCGCAAACTCCCGATGCACTTTCCGTAAATATTACCGATTTTGCATCAACACTGTTACCAGACACATCAACACTATGACATCTTGTGCTTATACTGAATGTAAGCTTTGTGCCGTCAGCCTTGGTAAGGGTATATGCATTGATTCCTCTTAAGGTATCAGATTTATTTTCTGTTTTTATAATCGGCTCTGATGTATCCTCAGACGGTGCAATAACTGTTACAAGCTGTGTTTTTTCTCTTCCACCATCATCCGTCCACTTGACATGGAATTCTGTTCTTGGTGTATATTTGCCCGTACCTACATCACTTCCGCCATTTGACCAACCAAATGATGTCTTACCCTTTTCATACTCACCGTAATATCTGTCATAGCTTAATAATCGGTCTGAATATGAGTATAAATAAACATTCGGTCCTTCCGTATCGGCAGTATAAATTTTGTTACCGTTCTGAATAATCTGATTATCCGCAAAGCCCGTAAGCTTTTTATTTCCCTTTAAAAACGCAGGGAAATGCCACATTGCTTCATATGTGTTTACATTTTCCGTATTGTTTTTCAAGGTATCAACAACTACCCACATACCTGCATCCTTTGCAAATATCATCTGACGGTTATGTGACGCTTCTTTAGTTATCCCCTCAGTAACTGTAACATCAGGCTTTAATGCAGATTCAGTATCAAACACAGAATACGCTCCGTCATATGTTCCTTCTGCAAAATCAAAATGAGTATTTGTTCCCCATCTTGCATCAAGAGGTGATGTGATTTTTGCACTTGAGTTTATCGTATTCATCGCTTTTCCGTCCGCACCGAACTGATACTCATTATCCGCCTGCGATTTGCCGTTAACCATTACAGTTGAAGCTTTTCTTGAAGAATTTTCACCAAAATAGCCGTTGATTTCATCATAACCATTTTCGAGGAAATATTTATAATTAGGAACGTAGTCTTTGCCGTACCACGGAACTCCTCCACAAAGAAGAAGCGTTCTGCCGTAAGCCGATACATTCATTATCGCATTTGTTCCTACGAATTTATGCCCCTGACGTCTGTTAGGGCTTGTAAAGAACGACATATACAAGCTATCTGCACTCCAATCGTCACGCAAAGCACCGTAGCCGCTATAAGGATAATATACAGATGTATATTCCTGAGATTTTATACTTTCTTCAAGCTCCTGCTTTGCAGATTCATTTTTCCAGTATGCGATCGTTCCGTAATTATTATATACATTACCGATATTCGGAGTCAATCCAAGTGGTGAAGAATACCCCTCCATAAGTCTGTCCCACTTATTCGTCATATCCGCAAAGGATTCTACTGACAATTTTGACTTAAATGTATTTATAAAATAATTTGTACTTCTTATGGCATTTATGGTAACAACATTATAGTTTATGGAAGTTTCCGTACATCCTCCATCTTTTAATAATATATTTTCAAAATATGCATTGGATTTTTCAACAAGAGTATCCATTACTTCATCTTCCCGAACAAAGCCTTCAAACATAGACGACAGCTTAATAGAATTCAGATACGAAGAAGCAATAATATTTGCAGTTCCGCCTGTTTTGTTAAGAACAGAATGTGCAAGCGTCGGCATTTCCGTATCATACATATGCGTCATAAATCTCGCAAGTCGTACAGGATCAATAAGCTTTTGTGCATCCTTTTCAAGCTTTGATGTCATTGGTTCAGTTAAACCGTTATTAAAATATGTTGTTGCATAATCATGACCGCCTTCCTGCGGAAGTGACTTACAAGCAATTATAAGTGAATATAGTATACTGTCGAGTTTTTGGCATCTTGCAACAAGATAATTTGATGCAAAAGATCCGACATTATTATAAGCGTAAACATCGGTGTCATAGCTATTTGTATTCATTCCTATTTCTTTATAAGATAAATCCTCTATTTCGAAATATTCGTGAACCTGATTTTTAAAGTTCAGAGAATAATCTTCCATAAATTGCAAAAGCTTTTTTAAATAAGCTTCATCACCTGTCTGTGAATATCTTATTGCAAGTCTTAAAAATGAATGTCTTAAATTATCGTTTGTAACAAGTGAATTAACTCCGCTTTCTTTTTTAAACTTCCAGTTCAGTGCAGACGGTTGTTCACTATCAATATAGCTCAGTGCATTTTCATAATCAACATATTGCTGATACGAAGCATTGCCTGCAAATTTCGCATTGAAATCCTCAAGCGAAATTTTACCGGTAAGAACATCTGCTGTTCCGTAATAATATTCACCCGTATATGATGAGGTTTGCGGAACACTGTCTTTATCATATCTGATATTTCTGAAGCAATCTACCATATAATCACGGTAAAGGATAAGACTCATTTTGTAGTCTCCGCCTTTATATGCATTATATATTGCTCTTGTTCTTGTATCATCGGCTTTTAGATTACTAAACAAAGCATCTGCCGTTTCTTTTATTTCCTCATCAGTGTAACGGTCAGCAAATTCACTGTAATCAATTTCATAGCCTGTATGATTCCACGATAATGGCTGAATCGTATCCTTTACAAATGCAAACACTTTATAATAAACAGCACTCTCCGGCATTGAATAATCAACTGAAATACTCTGTTCCGCTTCATCATAGCTGTAATTTTTATTTTCCATATGAGCTGAAAGAAGAACTCCGTCCTGATTATATGAAGCCGTAATCAAGGTAAATTCATTTGCATTGTCATACAGATTATTTACATAAACCGTCATCTTTTCATCTGCACGGCTGTACTTAGCATCTATATTTATAAGCATTGTACTTTCAACCGCTGTAACAGTCTCTGTAATATCGGTCATGCTTTGATTTACTTTAATTTTTAAATTATCAAGCGATACAGCGTCTTTTACCGAAAATTTTACACTGTAGCTTCCGTTATCATCCACCTCATCCGAGCCTATAAAGCAAATATCCTCAGCACCGCTTACTATATCAGTTTCCGACGCCATAACAATTACGTCCTTGCCGTACAGACTCATATCTACATTTCCCGTAACGCATATTGTTCTGTGTTCACTGTTCATCCCTGCTGTAGGTGCTTCCGCCGCCGCATAAAGCGGCAAAGCAAATGCCAGCACTGCAGATAATAAAATTCTTTTCATTATATATACTTATTACTCCTTTCATAAAACTAAGGCTGCAAGAAAATCGTTCAGATTGCCGCTTTGCAACGAATGGTGCTGTATAAACATACCGCCCCGAGCAAAAAGTGGTGATATGGGCGATTTTATTCAGACTTGTATGACGGAATATACTTACCGTCCTCTGTATCTACCCATTTAAAGCCGGTAGGAACATCAAATTGAGTAACCTTACCGATTAAACCATTTTCTTTAAATTCAACCGAACAGTTATCTGAAATCATATACATAGGTGTTACATTGTTCGAGATAAAATAATCACAGTCAAGTGCAACAGCACTCTTGTACTTTCCGTCTGCGCCTTGTGTTATGATTAAGTCCTTTGCACGCACTTTAATTCCGTCAAATTCAAGCTTTGTTTTTTCTTTAAAGCTGAAATATTTAACGGTTATTCCGTCCTTTGTTGTTAATTCAAAGGCATTCATATCATCTGTTGATTTATCTATTGATGACACAATCGGGTTTGTGTTATTCTCTGACGGTGCAAGTACGGTTGATACCTTCGTTACATCGCCTCTTCTTTGGTCATTCCAAAGTACGTGAACCTCAGGACGTGGTGTAAAATTCCCTAAAGTTTCATCATTACCGCCGTCTCCCCAGCCCCACGCAATTTCGCCTTTTTTAAAATATCCGCAATATTTTTCATACGATAAATCACTGTTGCTGAAATTATAAGCATATAAATTCGGTCCTTCGGCATCATCTGTATAGAACATATTCTTTTCTTCGTTAAGAATAACCTGTTCTTCCTTAAAACCGCTCAGATTTTCTACACCTTCAAGATATGCCGGGAAATGCCATAAGCCTCTGTATTTATTTGCAAGGCTGTATGTATTGGTCATTGTATCGGTAACGATAAATAAATCTGCATCCTTAACATAGATAAAATCTCTGTCATGCTGTGCATCCTTAGTAACCTGGCCTACTGCTGACGGATACATTATATTTTCCACTTTGCCATACATATATGTATATCCGCCGTCATATGTACCCTCTGCAAAATCATAATGATCATCTGTCAGCCATCTTGACCTTAAAATTCTGTTATCGGTTGCAGAGATAAAGAATCCCCATTTATTTCCTGTGTTTTTGTTTACATCATAATCACCGTTATCGTCAAAGATAAAATCACGTATGCTCTGTGATTTATCGTTAACCATAACCGTTGATGTTTTTCTTGTTGAATCCTCCGAGAAATACGCATTGATTTCATCGTATCCATTCTCGACAAATTCAGGATACTGCGTAACATAGCTTAAGCCGTAATAAGGAACACCGCCACACATAAGCAAGGTTCTGTTGTGTGCTGTCAAATTCATAACAGCATTACGTCCCATAAATCCATGACCTGAGGTAAATCGGTCGTTATTGTAGAATGACATATAGAAATCATCCGTATCCCAACCACTCCGCATAGAGCCGTAGCCACTGTACGGAAGATATGCTGAGGTATATGCTTGTTTTGTATCACCTAATTTTTCTTTCAGTGCTGCAAGCTTTTCTTCATTCTTCCAGACAGGAGCGGTTCCGTATACTGAATACACATTTCCTACTCTTGATAAAAGTCCAAGAGGTGAGCTGTAAAGCTCCTTCAAGCGCTCATATCTTACAGCCTGCTGCGAAAAATCATCTAATCCGTATTTTGTTACAAATTCAGGAGCAAGAGTATTTATTGTTTTTGCAAATGCTTCTCGTCCGCCGATGTCGGTATCATTATAGTTAAAGCTTGTTTCCAACGCACCGCCGTCAATATATGTGGTTTCACTCATTCTTTCATTTACTGCCGTTATCAAATCAGGTAAAAATTCATTTATAGTTGAAGAGAAATCCTTTAAAACAGCCGCATATCTTAACGAATTACGCTTTGCTTCAAGCTCAATATTAGGCGTTCCACCAGGCTTATCCAACACAGATTTAGTCATTGTCGGATATTCCTTTTCGATAATCAACGTAATAAACTTTGCAAAACGAACAGGGTCCACAAGATTATACCCCTCCTGAGATGGCTTCTCGGTTATCGTCATAGGTAATACCGTATTATGATAGTTTGAATGACGATTAGTATGCTCATAACCGCCCGGCAAGCACTTTGCAATAATATTCAACGTCCACCAAAAGCAGTTCGAGCGCTGTGCTCTATTTACATTATAGCTTGCAGCTCTTGAGCCTTCTTTATTGTACATATATACACCATTATTTGAAAGAGTTTTTGCCATATAACCTCTTTCATCGAAGCTCAAGTCTGTTATACCGTAAAACTCATCTATCTGTTTTGCACAGTTATCGGCTATATCCTCCATAATCTGAAGTGCCTTCAGCAAAAACACAGGGTCACCCGTTGCCGCATATCTGCACGCAAGAACAGCAATGCCATGCGTATGGTCATTATGAACCAGCAGTCTTTCATCACCCGCCATTTTATCTCTGTTAACCCATACAATATGCGATGGCTGTGATGAATCAATATAGTCAAGTATATGCTCAACATCAGCTGCATTTACCTTTTTCAAGTCTGCTCTGTGAGCATATTTTTCATTAAGCTCCTCACGAGTCATACGTCCAACCATAATATCAGCCGTAAGGTAGTAATAATCCCAGCTAAAGCCCGTTATTGAAATTTTCTCCTGGGGAGTTGCACGGAAACGGTCTATCATATAGTTTCTGAATAAGCCTAATGCCTTTAAATACTCCCCTGCTTTATATGTTTTTACAATCTCAGCAGTATATGAATTATCATCAATCTTACTGAAAAGTCTGTCAGCGGTATTTTTTATATCTTCCTCAGTAAAATAATCAAGAGTAGTAACTAAAAGCTCCTGCTCTTCTGCAAAAACCGCCGGCAATGATGTTATAAGAATACATATACACATTATAAGAGAAATTATTTTTTTCATTCATAATCCTCCTTTCTCATTTCAGAATTTATTTATTGATAAATCAACACAAAAGCATCACCGTATGCAGGAAACATATACACAAACGCCTTTGCTCCTGCATATATATCCTCTGTAGTCGCCGCCGAAGCTCTGTTTGTTATTGTATCATATATTACAGTCTTACAATTTCCAAGAGTATATGAACGTTTTTTAGGCATTAATGAATTATAGACAACTATTGCCTTTTTGCCTTTTTCAATCACATCACCGTAGAAAGCAAACGAGCTTTTTTCTCTATCTAATACCCTTATGTTTGCACCTTCAGTATCCGGGAACGGCGATACGGCAATATCTTCCTCGCCATAGCTGTACATTATTCTGAAATCATGTATTGCTCCGTCAGCATCAAGCTTTACCTGAATAACGTCGCCACGTTTTACATCACTAAGCTTAGCCTGATAATAAAGCGTTCCGTTTTCATTTGCGCCGCTTATTATTGTCTCAGGCTCAGATGCAAAGAAAGAAACTGCCTTTGCTGCTGAGGAGAATCCTGATAATTTCACACCGGGTTCATTTTCTTCATTTACGACATTCACAATATCATCAACTACGAACATTGTATTGCTTCTGCTAAAGCCTGTCGCTATTGCGCCCGTTGCTTTTATAACTACACAACCAACAACTCCGTCTTCTGACATATCATATGCCCACAATGACGGGTAAGTCGAACCTGAGCCTAATCCGCTCGGTGTCATAACAGCCCAGTCCTTTTCCTTTTCAGGAAGATAGAATACAGTTGTTGATGTATCTGTAAGGAAGCTAAGCTCTGTTTTCTTTTCTTCAACATAGAAATAGTTGTTATAGAACTTTGAAACTTCTGAACTTAAAGTGCCTTCGTTTTTCATTTCTGCGGTATTCATGTTACATACAAAGCTTTCATTACCGTAATCGTCAAGGTCTGAATTTTCAGGAAGATACAACTTTACTACTTCCTCTTTATCATTTATCTCGTAGCGTACAAGCTGCTCCTTAAATTCTGTACCGTTATAAAAATAATTTCTTAGCGTTTCATTATTAACCATCGCCATAGAAGACGATCCATTCTTGACACTTATCTTATCCGCTGCCTCATAATCGTGTAGCTGTGAATCCTGAGCAAATATTCTTAAAACCACTTTCTCGTTAGAACCGTCTTTGTAAAAAGCTTTTTGTACAAAACCGTATTTTATTTTGCTTACATCTTCAACACTGCCTATATTACCGTATTTATCTATAAATGCCGTAATATCCTTTCCCGGAATTATACTGTTTGCAAGTCCGGGAATTATGCCATACTGAACAGAATTAATTACAGCGTAATTATCGGTTGTACTTATCTCTGTACAAGTTCCCGTTACTTTGTTTGATGAAGCGTGAAGTGTAACAAGTCCGTCAGCTTCTGCAACAAGTGCAAAGTCAAATGGCGAAAGTGATGAAATATCTGCTTCTGCACCGTCTTTATAAATTCTTATTTCCATATCGGAAGTAAGTGTTTTTCCTGTTTCATCAAGAATTATCTTTTCCTGAGACGAAATAACACTCCTTATTGTATCAGCCTTATACTCCCATACGATAACACTGTCATACTGACGGTCACCGTCGAAGTCAGTAAGGATTACTTCACCATATTCAGGCTTTACCAAATCGGCATTTATTGTTTTTGCATGCATTCCGTTATATGCATAATATGCATTTTTTGAAATTCTTGCTGTTACAGTTTTTCTGTTATCCTCATAAACAAAATTATATTCATCAGATTGTGGCTTTATATCATTATACATAACTGTGATGCTGTCCTCTGATTTATCAAACACAGCTATAATATTTCCGTCTTCATCTGAATAGAAATCAACCTGTTTACCTACAAGTCCTGATGAGTCTCCATCATATGTATATGTTTCATATGATATTACAACATCACCCTTACGCTCTGTAGGTAAACCGTATATTGCACAGTTGTTATCTGCAAGGAATATACCTGTTTTCTTCTGAACCTCCATATTTTTTGACAGTATTGTGGTATCTTTGTTTATTTCATATTCAACTCTGTTACCAACCGTACTTCCTATTACTACCATAGGTGCATTCAGTGTATTGTATAACAGAATACACATATCCCCTCTTGTGAGATATTCATTAATACCTATTGTAATGCCCTTTGACAAATCATTCTTTACGTCCTGAACAAGACTGTTCATTATATCTGTACCAAGTGCTTCATAGCCAAGAACTCTTGTTGCAACAATAAGTCCTTCATTAAGTGTCATTCCGTCATTAGGGCGGTAATTACCGTCGCCGTCACCTTTTATATATCCGTTCAGGCTCATATAATTAACAGCCGAAAAAGCAGAATTTGACGAAGGAACATCATTAAACTGCTGCTGAGAAATTTCAGAACCATCGTTGTTTAATACACCCGCAAACGCAAGTGCAAAGTCTGCACGTGTCATAGCAACCTCAGGACGGAACAACTCTTCTTCCAATCCTGTAACTATTCCCAATTCCTCAAACAACGCAACAGCATCATAATATTTTGAATTTTCATCAATATCAGAATATGCCCCGAATACTACAGGTACATTCATCAATGTACTAAGACATATTATTGTTGAAATTATTTTTAAAGCAAGTCGTTTCATTCGTTTTTTACTCCTTTCCGTGCTTATTGAATTGCACTTATAAGCCTTGATACTACAGCCGCCGCCTGTGCTCTTGTTGAGTTATTTCTACCCATAAAGGTATTGTCACTCATTCCGTTTATCATTCCGATTTCGGCTGCCTTATAGACGTATTCCTTCGCCCATTCACTTATTGCATTGTCATCGGCAAAAGTGCTTGCATTGCTGTTTTCAAGCATTCCCTTTTTCAGCTCATATGCGGCAACTGCCATTTTTGCCATTTCTTCTCTTGTGATATTTGCATTCGGATTAAACCTTCCGTCAAAGCCCGAAGCAATATTATTTTCAAGTGCCGCTTTTACATATCCTGCATACCAGTCATTTGATGTAATATCAGTAAATTCATTCTGATATTCAGCCTCTGAAATACCTACAGCTGTTACAAGCATCTTTATAAACTCAGCTCTTGTTATATCATTTTCCGGCAAGAATTTATTTCCATCTTTACCGTTTACAACTGATAAATGCTTTAATTCACTAACATATGCATATACCCAATGCTCTGAGCTTACATCATCAAAAGCGTATGTTACCTCAGGTTTTGCAGTCGGTGCAGGAGTTACACTCGGGATATTCACAGTCATGCCTCCTGAACTGCTTCCACCGCCGCCTCCGCCGGTCATCTGTGTTACTTTTTTAATCTGTATTGCATCACTGTAATATGTTTCACCTATATCATAAATATTCTTCGGTGTAACAGATGCTTTTATATATTTACCCGAATATGATGAAGGCTTAAACGTTTTTGATGTTGCTCCGGTTATTTTTGTATAGCTTCCGTTTGACGTACTGCTGTAATACCATGCGATTTCAGTGCCATCCTCAGCATCATTGTCTGAATCATTATAGCTATACTCAACACTGAGCGTTGCTTTTGTATTTGCACTTGTTGTTGATTCGTTTGCACCTCTTACCACAACATGAGTTGCTGTGCATACTGTTCCTAAAACATCAGTAACACTTGCTTCGTCAAAATATGTACCCTGAACACTGATTGAATCAAATTCTGATGTCAGAACTTTTACTCCGTCTATATATATTTCTCCGTTTTCCATTCCTACAACCTGATGCCAACCCTTTGAACGAGCAATTCCGCCTGTATATTTATCTGCATCTATGCAGCCTACAAAGCTCTTACCTGAGCCCTTTATAAAATACACGCCTCCGTTTGTACTTAAATCATCATAGAAATATACTGTTATATATCCGTCAATATCAGTTTTTAGAGTTTTTTCTTCGCTTATAAGTGCAGATTTAATCCCTTTATATGCTACATCAGAAGAAGAATCAACAGAAGCTTCAAAGCTGTCGCTCCATTTATTAACACCAACTATAGCCATAATATCCTTTTCGGTTTTTGAACCGTCAAAATTGTTATAAACTGCTTTTATTATTGCTGTTCCACGTTTTTTAGCAGTGATTTGGTTTCCGTCAATTTCAATTATATCTGCATCCTCTGTTGATAATTCAGGCTCTGATATTGCAGCCTTTTCTCCGTTTGAAGTATAACCGCTATATGTAAGCTCTGAGCTTTCGCCTACTGCAAGATTCAGCTTGCCGTAAACATCAATACTATCTAGAATACTGTCTGTTGTAAAGTAATATGTAAGCGAGTCTGCAATATTAGACTCTCCAAAGCTTACGTCTGCTATGTTAACCATGTATAACGAACCCTGATTCAATTCATCTTCCGTTGTAAACGTAACTGTATTTCCGTTGATATCGCTTGAAGGTACAATTTGCTCACCCGTAGCTACATCAGTAAGAACTACATTTCCTACCCCTGTTACAGCTCCGTCAAATACAAGCTTATATTCAAATCCTTCCGGATTTACACCCTTTGCAAAATTCGTAGGCTCAACATCACAAATATTATTTTTTTGAGTCAAATCGTACTTAACATTAAGTAACGGATTGCTAAGGTTCTGATTACTCATTGTTTGTGTTTGTGATTTTGAATATCTTGTAACAAAAGCTGATTCGCTTGTTTTCTGTGCTGACAAATCATTTATCATTTCAGGAGCCATAGGAACTGTAATAACACCTGAATTTGCTATAAGAATATCATTTGCAACAGCTTTAAAGCTTCCATCAACATACGCTTTCCATATATTGAATTTATCAGTTCCGTAATCAATCTTCGTTGAATCCTTCTCTATATACGGCGGTGCTGTTAATGAATATCCCGTAACATATGCAAATCTTGTTCCGCTGTTTGTGCCTGTAATTGTAAGCGTCATATCATTTACAGCTACCGGATTTTCTACAGTAAAGCCGCTGTATGATGATGAACCGTAAAAACCGTTTGGCATATTAGTTGTAAAGTGAAGTCCGTTATAAATTGATGTACCGTTCAGGAAATCACCAGTATCATTAAATGATGCTGTAAAATCAGGATTATACTGTTTTTCGAATACAAGCTCATTATATGCATTTTCATATGCTGTCTTAAACTCTCCCGGAGTTTTAAATTCAGTGTTCAAAAGCTGTGCATAAATATAGTAATCGTTTGATGTATGCTTGTCAATTCCTATAATTTCACCGTATGTTTCCATAAGCTTTTCCATTTCATATACATCAGCAGAATTTATCTTTTGAATTATCTCTTCCATTGAAGCCGAAAGAACTGCTTTAAAGCTTGCTGATTTTACAGTTTGTCCTGTGCTTATGGCGTTTTGAGGCGTTGCTTCAAATCTGAAATACTTACCTATATCATTATTGGTTATTGTAATTGTTTTTTCACTGTTAATTTTTGTATATGCTCCGTTTGCACTATTTGATGAATACCAACCATATTCAGATTCTGTTCCGTCTCCGTCAGCATCTGAGCAAATAAAATCTGCTGTGAGAGTAACACCTAAATCCGCTGTTCCGTTCGCATTTGCACCTGTAACAGTTAAACCACTTATTACAGGCTTTGAATCGTTTGTACGGTAAATCGCAAGAGAATCTATTGTAAGCTCACCTGTAACATTAAAGCTTTGTCCTTCTTCTTTTGCCACAGTTTTAACAAGCTCACCGTCAATATAAACATTAATATTATCTACGTCATCTTCAAAAATTACTGTATGCGTTTTATCATCCCTTAATATACCGCTCTTTTCTCCGTTTACGGTATATTCTCCTTCTGTCGCCGAAACAGTCGCTCCGCTTATGCTTACCGCAAATTCACTTGTGCTATCATCTGTAAATGAAGCAACTGCCACATAATTTTCGTAATCTGCTGAAAGAACAGCTTCTCCTGCTGTTACATTTTCTGCAGTTACCTGTTTTGCCGGTACAATTACATATTGATTAGCTTTTAATGTTTCACCTGTAACAGATTCATATTGTGCGGTAATAACATCTGTTCCGTAATCAGCAAAAATAATTTTACCGTCTGTTATTGTATTATTTTTTAAACTACTGTATTCAGGAGTAATTTCAGCTGTTAAGCCGTCTTCTGTTTCTCCTGATACAGTAAGTGTATTTTCACCTTTTAACATAACAGCACTGTTTTCAAAATATATTCTGTCATATGAGCGTGCTGTTGTAAAGAATAATGTCCTTGAATGAAGGTCATTTTCGTCTGCGTCTTTTATGTTTTTAACTGTAATGTAATAATCCGAATTATATTTTAACTCATCCAATATTATTTTTGTACTTAAAGCAGAATCATAATCCGTAGTAATATTCTGCTTGATTCCGTTTGCATAAACGCTTACATTTGTATCATTCCATGTTGCTGTATCAATCTCTTTTGTCCAGTCAAATGTGATTTCATTAATTCCGGGTACTTCAGTTGCTTTATCTGCAGGTTCGGTTGAACACTGATTTTCCCAAATGACTGTGTTATCATAAGTAAGTGTAAGCTTAATTCCAGTTATACCTTGATTCGCTAATTTTGTACCGTCCGATGGCTTTGATACTCTCAAAACAAATGGTGTTGTGTCTGAAGAAATATCATTTAATCCATCTAATATACCTGAAATATCATTTTCACAAATATTGCTTGTCTTAAATCTGAATACCGGCGATTTATAATCTGTAAAGCTATTTGCTGTATATCCTGCCCATTTACTATACTGTTCTGTAGTCGGGTCATATTTCCCATACACGCTTCCTACAAACGGAGGTTCTGTTGTTGAATAACCTGATATATATGTATCTCTGTCTGCATTTGTATTTTCACCTGTTATCTGAGCTTTTACACCAACTATCGCCGACGGCATATCAAGATGATATATAAAATAGCTTGATGTACCGTACATTCCGTTTGATAAATTTATTTCAAGAAAGTTCAGACCGTTATATATGGTATTATTATTCTGCCCTGAACCGGTATCATTAAAAGAAGCACCGATTTCATAATTAACGGCTACGGTTTTTATTGCATTTTCTACCGCTGTATCAAACGCGGATTTAAGCTCAGCCGCATCTGTTGGCTGTGCCTCATAAATCTCGTTACCTATATATTTTTTATAGGTTATTTTATTATATTCCGTCAGGTCTATACCAAGCTCTTGTGCCTGCTCATCTGTAAGACCGTCAAGAATCTCTGTTATTTCATATCCGTTATCCGCCTCGAAAATCTCCTGTGAAGCATCCTCTTGTGCAAGAACTACTGCTCCTGAAATCACCATTGATAATGCTGTCAGCAATGATATTATTCTCTTTTTATTCATTCGGGCTTCCTCCTTTTAAATCTATTTTTATTTGTGCGGAACGGGTTTTAAATCCGCTCCGCACTGTATTATTAATTATTCTGCTGTTTTTATAGCCTTTGGATCAGCTACTTCATAAACCTCTGCTATAGGTTTTAAATTACCCAAGCTGTTAAGTACAAGAACCTTAACCGCATCAGGCTGGAACTCGGTAAAGAAATTGCCTATATAAATAGTCTGTTCTTCGCCGTCCTTTGCATTCTTTAATGTTGTATAAGTATTTGCATACTGTGAATTTGTAGGAACATTATCCTTATCAATAAGAGCAACATCTGTTAATACTCCTCCACTATATGCCGCAAGAACTATAACAAAATCCTCTGTGCTGTTTGTAAGCTTTTTAACTGTCATTTCAGGAACCCAACCAACACATTCGTCTGCATTTGCACCTGCATCTGTATAGTTTAAGAACGGAAACGCTGTTACATTATACTTGATTTCAACATCTTCAGCTGCTGTTACAAGCTCTGCCATAGCTGACTGCATAGCTGAAATTTCTGCATTCTTCTGAGCCGAAAGGTCTTTTATTATCTGAATCTGAACAGAATTTGCAAGTCTGTTGAATTTATCTGTAAGTGTGCTGTCTGTCAGAATTGATGACAGATAGCTGTCAATTACAGCAAGTACATCAGCATCTGCTGTATCGTCTGTTACAGCATTAACTGCTGTTATTACTTCGTTGAAGCCATTTTCGATATTGTAAAGCACAACAGTTTTATCATATGTCAAGGTTAAAGCCATAACACCTGTAGCATCAGTACCTATATTAATACCGTCAGGCTTTGCAATTTCCAATACAAGTGTTGTTGTATTAGCCGCTACTGCATTTAAGCCAACAAGAGCATCATTATATGTATTTTCACATGTTGTTACCCCGTCGTCAACATTACAAGTAAACGGTGCTGATGTAGCTTTTGTAAAACCGTTTATATATTCTGTCCATGCTTTGAATTCATCGCTATCAGGTGCAGCCAACTCATAATTTTTGTCCATATATGGCGGTGTTACTGTTGAATAGCCTGTAATATATGATGTTCTTGAACCGGTTATTTTAGTTGTTGCTCTATTTACCTTTAAATTTATTATAGCTGACGGATTTGCAATTTCATTATATATGAAATAGCCTTTTTCACCGTAGTAGCCGTTTTGAACATCTGTTGGGAGAAAATTCAATCCATTTTTAATAGTGCTGTTATTTAATTCCTTACCTGTATCATTATAAGAAGCACTGATATTATAATTTTCTATTGTTACATCATAAATCATTTCTGCCATTACTTTATCAAATGCAGTTTTAAACTCATCAATACTTGAATATGCTTCTGCAAAGATTGCTTCTGCGGCATATTCAGGATATGCAAGTGAATTGTATTCTGTCAAATCCAGACCAAGAGTTTCTGCCTCTGATGAAGTTAGTGTCTGTAATGCATCATCAAGCTCTACAGCTGTTTCAGCACCCATAATGCTGTTTACTAAAGCGTCGCATGAATCCTGCTGTGTCTTTATAATTACAGTATTATCATATAATATTGTAAGCTTGGCTGCCATAACATTCTGATTCTGTATCTCTGAGCCGTCCGATGGTCTTGAAACTCTCAGAACAAGCGGTGTTGTATTTGATGTAACCGCATTTAAAGCCGGAAGAATATCAGATATATCATTTTCACACAAATAGGAAGTTTTAAATGTATACTTAGGCGATTTATAGTCTGTAAAGCTGTCTGACATATACGTAGCCCAAAGCTTATAATTATCTGTATCTAATCCCCATTTTTCAGATGTCTTATTTGCTGAAAGCGTCGCCTTATATGGAGGCTCTGTTGTTGAATATCCTGATATATATGTAGGTCTTCCATGACTTTCATTCAGATTTTGTCCTGTTATTTCTGCTTTAATGCTCTTAATTGCATATGGTTTAGCTATTTCATCATATATCAGATAGCTTCCGCTGTCAAAACTATACATACCATTTGTAAGATTGTCCGTTAGGAAAGTAAGTCCGGGCTGTATATAACCATTTAATGCATTCCCAGTATTATTTACCATAACACCCAAATTATAATTGTCAATTACTTCTGTATAAAGCATTTTTGACATTACGTCATTAAATGCAGCTTTGAAGCCTGTAAAATCCGAATATTCATTCTTTAAAATCTCGTCAGCTGCAATTATTGGATATGCAAGTGATTTATAACCCTCTGTATCTATTCCAAGTATTGCAATTTCTTTATCTGTCAACGCATTCAATGCCGCATCAAGCTCTGCCGCCTGAACGCAAGCCGCAAGCTCTGCACCTTTTGCATCTGCAACAGCCTGTTCTTTTTGCAATAATACTGTTTTATCGTATGTTATT
>JAZSPM010000090.1:0-27250 GCA_045537455.1 Candidatus Ornithomonoglobus sp.
CATTTTGATGCAAAATCCTTTATAAGCTTTTCAGGCATAGGATAAACCATACCTAATTTCAAATAGTTCACCTTATCGCCAAGAGCTTCCTTTGCATACATATACGCAATACCTGCAGCGATAACACCGATTTTTGAACCGTTATCCTCAACAGTATTAAGTGATGTACTTTCAGCAAAATCTGCAATAGCCGCCATTCTTTCCTCAACAACTACATGACGCTTTATTGCATTACCCGGCATCATAACGTACTTTTGCGGATTTTTTTCGTAATCCTTTAACGGCTGAGACTCACGCTCAACTTCTTCAACAAGACTCTGTGAATGTGAAACTCTTGTTGAAAGTCTTAAAAATACAGGAGTATCGAATTTTTCCGAAAGCTCATATGCCTGCTTTGTAAATTCCTTACATTCAGAGCTGTCTGACGGCTCTAACATCATAATCTTTGAAGCCTTTGCATAGTGTCTTGAATCCTGTTCATTCTGTGATGAGTGCATTCCCTGGTCATCTGCAACACAAAGAACAAGACCGCCGTTTATTCCTGTATAGCTTGCTGTAAATACAGGGTCAGCCATTACGTTTAATCCGACGTGCTTCATACATGACATAGCACGTGCACCTGCAATAGCGGCACCTATAGCAACCTCAGCGGCAACCTTTTCGTTAGGTGCCCATTCAACGTAAATATCCTCATAATTTACGATGTTTTCTGTTATCTCTGTACTTGGCGTACCGGGATATGAGGAAACGACACGCACGCCTGCTTCATAAGCACCGCGTGCAACAGCGGCGTTTCCAAGCATTAATTTTTTCATTATGTAAACACTGCCTTTCAATATGTATTTTTACTATTTTACCTAATTATATAATTTTATCAAAAAAACATTTAAAAGTCAATAGATTTCAGGAAATTTGATTTTTCGCATTTTTATTTTAAAAATCCAAAATTTATCTTTACAAACAAAAAAATAATTGGTATAATATAGCTGATTATTAAATTCGGAGGTTATATCATGTATATATATAAAAACAATCTTAGTCCCGCACGATTTTTACAAAGCACACAAAACTCATTGGCAAAGCTTTATCTTGATGATTTGGAAACAAAATATCAGTCATTCAAAGATATGCCGATTCCTGAACTTGAATTTTCAAAATTCAGAATGTTTGATGAAACCGGAGACAGAGCTGTGTATGAAAAAGAATACTTTGCTCGCCGCAGACGTCTTGCAATACTTGAACTAAGAGTATGGATGTATCAGGAAAAAGATGATATAAAGGCTCTTGAGGACTTATTATGGGCAGTCTGCAACGAATTTACATGGGCATTACCTGCGCACGTCGGGGGTATTATGAGCGATAACAATATCCCTTATAACACAATAGACTTATTCGCCGCTGAAACAGGACATACAATATCCGAAACTCTTTCAATGTGCGGTGAGCTTCTTCACCCTGTGGTTGTAAGACGCTGTATAAGTGAAGTTTTTAAACGTATTATCGAACCGTTTGAAAGTAAAGAAAGCGAAAAATACCATCTATGGTGGGAATACGGAACCAATAACTGGGCTGCGGTGTGCGGTGGAGCGGTAGGAATGACAGCTATTTATCTCATCGAAGATGAAAATCGTTTAAAAGCAATAACTGACCGTACAAAAGCCGCCTGCAACAGATTTATTGACAGCTGTACAGACGACGGGGTTTGTCTTGAAGGCTCGACATATTGGAATTACGCTATGCAGTATTATTGGGGCTTTGCTGATTTACTTGCTCAGAAAACAGGCGAAAATATTATAACCCATGAAGAAAAAATGAAAAATCTTGCACTGTTCCCGTCAGCAGTGTGCTTAGGAAATAATCATGCAATAGCTTTTGCTGATGCATCAGGTATCGGTGCATTTGAATTCGGAATAATATGCAAAATACATGAGAGATATAATACCCCCGTACCTGAACAGTCGTATTATCCGCATTTCATAGATAACTGTGCAAGGTCATGCAGTGCAGTCAGAAATATCGCATGGTTTAACCCTGATTTATCACACGACAATTCCTCCGATAATGATGACATATTCTTTCCTCACGGTCAGTGGGCAGTTATCCGAAGTGTCGGTTCAGTTCTTGCAATTAAAGGAGGACACAACGACGAACCTCATAACCACAACGATATAGGTTCATTTATGTATATAAACAATGGAACAGTGCTTACCTCTGATTTAGGCTGTCCTCAATATACAAAAGCATATTTTGACGAACATCGTTATGAGCATATCAATGCAAATTCATTTGGACACTCCGTTCCGATAATTAATTCATGCGGTCAGCATGAAGGCGGTAGCTTCCGTGCTGACAGCTTTGCCAAAACAGAAAACGGTGTCGAAATATCCTTTGCCGGTGCTTATGATAAATCAGCAGGAATTAACAAGCTTATTCGTAACGCTTCGCTGAATAAGCAGAACGGAAGTATTTTAATCAGTGATAAATTTGAATTTATTGAAGCTGATAATGACGTTACAGAGCGTATTATAACTCGCCTTGATGCTGAAATTGTTAATAATACCGTTGTTCTTTCAGAAAACGGCAAAACAAAAGGGAAAATTGAATTTTTGACTAAGGGTAATATATCGGTATCTGAGGACAGTTATATTAAGCACAACGCAAAAGACAACACTATAAAATTCAGAATTATAGATTTAACGGTTGAAACAAAAAATACCGAATGTGAAATTACATATAAAATAAGCAACTGAAAGGACTGATTTTCTGTTATGAATCATACAATCGCCGCCATTGCAACACCGCCTGGAGTCGGAGGAATTGCAGTTATACGAATAAGCGGAGACAAGGCTATTGAAATAACCGACAAAGTTTTCAAGGGTAAAATAAAATTATCCGATGCACAAACTCATACTGTTCATTACGGCTTTATTATAAATAACAAAGGTGAAAAAATAGACGAGGTCCTTGTAACCGTAATGCTCTCGCCAAGAACCTTCACAACAGAAAACACCGTAGAAATAAGCACTCACGGCGGTACTGTATGTGTAAACAAGGTGCTTGACGCTATAATAAAAGCAGGTGCAGTAATGGCAGAGCCGGGCGAATTTACAAAGCGTGCTTTTCTGAATGGACGCATTGACTTATCACAGGCAGAAGCAGTAATTGACGTAATAAATTCAACAAATGAATTATCACAAAGGAACGCACTTTCTCAGCTTGAAGGAGGACTGTTAAAGGAAATTCTTGATGTAAGAAAAAACCTTGTAAGCCTTGCCGCAAGAATGCAGGTGCTGATTGACTATCCTGATGAGGATTTAGCAGATGTAGACGAATCTGAAATCCTTGAAATTGTAACAAATTGCAAAAATAAAGTCAAATCACTTCTTGATACTGCCGACAGTGGAAAAATACTGCGTGATGGCATAAGAACAGCTATTGCAGGAAAACCGAATGTGGGCAAATCCTCGCTTTTAAATAGCCTTGCAAAGGCAGACAGAGCGATTGTAACCGATATTGCAGGAACAACAAGAGATGTTATTGAGGAATATATAAACTTAAACGGTGTCCCTCTTCTGCTTACCGATACAGCCGGAATACGTGATACTGATGATACGGTCGAAAAGCTTGGAGTTGAGCGTTCACGCCGTTCAATAGACGAAGCTGACTTAGTTCTTATAGTGCTTGACGCAAGTACATCCCTATCCGAAGAGGATAACGAAGTTCTTGCTCATACAGAAAACAAAAACAGAATAATCATAATTAACAAAACCGATATTGCCAACGCAGATTTTGCAGACAAGCTAAAAGCCGACGGCAACACTGTAATTGAAACAAGTGCATTAACAGGTGCAGGGCTTGATATTCTTGCAGATGAAATCAAAAAAATATACAACCTCGGCAAGCTTGAACAGGGCAATGGTACAATTATCACTAATATGAGACATAAAAAGTCTCTTATAAACGCCCATGAAGCTCTCACAAGAGCATCTGATGCACTTAGTGCAGGCTTGCCTACAGACATCGCCTCAATAGATATTAACGAGGCTATAAATACATTAGGCGAAATTACAGGCGAAACAGTTTCCGAAAGTATAGTAAGCGAAATATTCCATAATTTCTGCGTAGGAAAATAGAAAAGGAGAATTAAAATGAACGTATACGAAGCAATCATGAACAGACGAACAATCCGTAAATTCACACAGGAGCCTTTGAAGCAGGATGACCTGTTAAAATTGGTTGACTGTGCAAGAATGGCGGCATATCCTGCCAACGCACAGCCGTTAAAATTCAAGATAGTAACAGATAAAGATACACTTGATAAAATATTTCCCGAAACCAAATGGGCGGCAATGCTCAGTGACGGTACTCCAAAGGAGAACGAACGACCGACTGCTTATATCGCAATAGTCGGTGACACAGACATCAAAAAAGCCTTTGAGGTTGAAGCAGGTGCAGCAGCAACAAGCATTATGCTTGCCGCCTTGGAAATAGGCATTGCAAGCTGTTGGTTGGGAGCTATCAAGCGTGAAGAAATAAAGCAGATTTTAGGCTTAGATGAAAAATACGAGTTACCGTATATTATAGCACTTGGCTATCCGGCACAAAAATCAAAGCCTGTTGAATCTCTTGACGGAAGCACAAAATATTTTATGGGTGATGATGAGGTTTTGAATGTGCCTAAGCGTTCACTTGAAGAAATTTTACTCTAAATACAAAAATCGGTTCAGCAATAAAGCTGAACCGATTTTATTATCTTATAAAAATGAGCTATGCGAATAACAGTTACGATAGTGACTTTTTTATTTAGCTAAAAATACCTGTGATAAATATGTCTTTCCTGTTTCATCATAAGTGTCTCTTACATAGATTTCAATAGGTGCATTAGGCTCTGAGGTTATATAAGCCTTCTGAACCTTTATACTCTTTCCACCCTCTACCTTCTGAGCTGTAGTGTTCGGTGAAAATCCTTCGATTTCCTCCGGGAATACAGCAGCAGGAAGCTCCATTCCATCCTGATATGCTTCTGCAAACACTTCACCTGCGAAATTCAGTTCAGCATTTGTTGTATTCTTAAAATTAAACTGAACAAACACTACGTTAGAACCATCTACTTCCGCAACCTTAACCTCATCAATTTTGACATTACAGGTTGTCATTTTACCGTCGCCACGTTTGCCTGAGTTATCGGTTTTAAATACAGTTCCTTCTATTTTATCCATATCTATTTCTTTGTCTGCATTCTCTGCAAAAGTATCAAGCTGTTCCTGAACGCTCGGAGCTTCTGTAGGTTGCTCATCTTTTTGTTCAGTTTTTTCCTCTTTCTTCTCCTCAGCTTTATCTTTATTTTTATTCACCGTTGACTCCACGCCGTTACCAACCAATGTTGAATTCCCACTTTCAGTCTTTCCACATCCTGTTGCAGTTACTGCAAGCATAAGAGCCAATACAGCAATAATAATATTTTTCTTCATTGCAATCCACACCTTTCTTAAATCATAAACCGCATTCGGTTTCATCCTTTAATTTTTTCACATACTATAGTATCATAATAACGCAAAAAAATCAAGTCGTTTTTCGAAAGTTAATAGTTAATTTACAAAGTAAACTTTATTTTTAAATTAATATCAAAAACATTTGATTATTATATATTTCAAAACTCAAAAATCAGTTAACATATCTTTGAATAAGACTTTAGGAATAAGGAGCATTAGGCACACGATGTACCTATATCAGTAAGCAACCCTTTTGATACATCATCCGGCATACTGTATCTTTGGGAAAGATATCTTAGCGAAGCGCCAAGTTCTCCGTTTGGTCCACCGGACACCAACTGTTTGAGTCATCTCCAAAACACACATTTAAGCGTCTTCCCATCTTCCCCACCTTTAATGATTTCTTTAAAAACTGTCCTTGCTACCCTGTTTTTTTCGGTATTGCTTATATTTGAATCCTGCAAAATATCTGTGAGTCTCCGAAGCTCTTTTTTACTGATTGTAGTTTCTTTTTTTGACTCTTCCCTTTCGCTTGCTTCGAGTAATTTTTTCAAAGTATCCATTTCATCAAGGATACTTTTTTTATTAGCCTTATATTCTTCGAGAGTATCCACCCCGTCTTCGTAAGCTAATTTTACACGTTCCAAACGAATTTCAAGTCTTTGAAGTTGTGTTCCAATTATTTTGCTTTCATCATCTGATTGGGTTCGTTCTGCAGATTCCGGTTCGGCGAAGCCAAAACTAACATTTGGTAACATTATATCAGATAATGTTTCGAAAATAATTCTATCCAATTTTTCAACTTTAATATACCCTACACCCTTGCATGTACCTCTGCTTCTGTTTGAACACCCGAAAAATCCACCCTGATTGGATAATACAGCTCCGCATTTTTCGCATCGGACTAAACCTGTAAGCCAATGAGATAAATCTTTACGGTCAGGATTATAATACTTTCCGAACTTTGCTTTTTGTGTCCTCATTTTTTCCTGAGCTTTATCCCAAGTTTCCATATCAATTATCGGAGTATGTGTTCCGTCACTTATGATAGCCGTATTTGCCGTATAATTTCTCGACAATTTACCATCAGGGTTCCAACGGGTTTTACCTATGTACACAGGATTATTAAGCCAATATTCCACTGTTCTGTTTTCTATTTTGTTACCTCTGTGTGTTCGTATTCCCATACCATTAAGGGCTTTTGCAATAGATAAAAAGCCTTTCCCGTTTACGTAGTCATTGAAAACCTTTCGTATAATCTCCCCTTCTTCCGGCACAATTACAAACTCATTGTTTTCTACTCTGTAACCAAAAGCAGGAATTGAGAGAACACCGCCTCTTTTAGCTTTTTCGGTCATTCCACGTTTTACTTCTTCTGCAAGGTTGATACTGTAATACTCATCCATTGCTTCAATCATAGCTTCAAAAAGAATTGACATTTTATCATCGCCCACATCTTCACTGATTGAAACAACATCAATATTCAAATCTTTTCTTAGCATAGATTTGTAAACAACACTGTCTTCACGATTTCGTGCAAATCGACTGTATTTCCAAACAAGAATAACATCGAACGGTTTCGGTTTACGCTTTGCAAGACCTATCATTTCATTAAAAGCAGTTCTTTTTTTCGTATTTCTGCCACTGATACCTTCATCTAAAAATATAAATTCCTTTGGTAATAAAATTTGATTTCTTTCTGCATAGAGTTTTATTTTTTCTAACTGACTGTCCGGACTAAACTCAATCTGATCTTCAGTAGAAACTCGTATGTAAGCTGCCGCTACTTTCATCAAGATATTCTCCTTCCACAAAAGAGTCAAATATTTATTTGTCAATAACTATAGTAAAACCGCTTTTTAAAATCAAATTTTATTGTTTAATATTTTTATTTTTTTGTTATAGTATTCACCAAGCGCCCTTTCTTCCAATTCCATTTTCCATTGATTTATATCTTTCTCATCTAAATTTGAAAGTTTTGTATTTTCCCCTTCTCCATTATCTATGTAGAGTTCAACACGAAACTCATTCATCATTACCACCTCTCATAATTTTATGTTTAAAATAATCCTAAAATAACGGTATACAAGCATACCGTTTTTAGGAACAAAAAAACGACCGGATTAACCGATCGACAAAAGCATGACAGCGTCAAGCTTTCGCCTGACGCTGTTTGTATATGAACCTAAAAAAACTCATTCACTATCAGGTTTAAATACACGTTTTACCGCTTCAAGATAACCGTAGCCAAAAATATCATCAGGTTGCAAATAGCTTGTCTCTGTCCATTCATTCCAGCTATTTACCGTAATTAACGGATGCAGATTATGCCTGTCTATAAAATTCTTTGCCTCTATCAACGCTTTTTCAAAGTTCTCCGGAGTATTATTTTTGCAAATAGTCGGCATAAACCTTTTACTGTTCGCACGAGGATTATTATCCCACCCGATTGATACCTGCGGAAAATACGGAAATTCAAGGCACTTCGCCTGATTCTCCCATTCCTGCACAGCATCAGGGATAACCTCAGCATAATCTCTGTTCATGTCTACAAATGCCAAAAACTGATAATGTGTTGCACTGTCAAAACGTATTTTTGAAAAAGCTTCTTTCATATTAACATCACAGAATAAATCAAAACCCATATAATTCTCTGTGGTTCCTATAAGATTAAGCTGAAGATGCAAATCAGGGAAGCCTGCCTTTTTTGTTTGTTCTCTGAAATAATTCAAAGCATCTGCAGTTTCGTCAATTCCACCCAGACCTTTTACTAAATTCTGAAGAAAATGAATATTGAACACCGGACAACCGTCAATTTTATAATAATTTTCACAAGAAAAATACTTATCAATAAATCTGTTTACAATTTTTTCAAACTCTGCTCTGTCAACCCTTCCATCCCATATACAATGCTCCTCCTCATGAGTCAAGCGCTTATCCCAGAAAGAAGATGCATCATGGTTTGCCCATGTTATGTAAAACTTCATTTTATTGCAGTTTCTTGCCTTCAAAAAACCGTTATCAAGACATTGCTCTAAAAACGGACGCTTATCATACCAATACCAATCATATATGAACACATTAACACCATGTGAAATAGCAGCTTCAATCTCCATTTCCATAACAAACGGGTCTGCCTCATTGACATATCCCCAAAGCGGTTTTCTTGGCCAATTATGCTCCGGAAACTTTTTCTCTGCAGACATTACAGACTGCCACTCACCAATTCCCTTATCCCAAAAAATATGTGTTCTTGGCTCATCACCTGTATACGCCGGCCATATGTATGCCGCAACATCGTACTTTTGACTCATTTTATCATCCTCCGTTTTTATATTTTTTTAATTATAACATATATACTTAAAATTGTCAATTAAATCAAAAAGATAACACCTGAATTAACAGATGTTATCTTTACAATCACATAACTACTTCGTATCCGGCTTCTTTTATGATGTTGTATAAAACATCATCGCTTATGTTCTTTGTAAGCGTTACAACAGCCTGTCCGCCGTTTTCAAGGTTAACCTCTGCACTTACACCGTCAAGCTTATTTAAAGCCTCCTGAACACGTCCTGTGCAGTGTGTGCACATCATGCCATTAATTCTTATTGTTTTTGTCATTTTTATTTCCTCCTTTTTATTATTATCTTTAAAAAATCTTAACCTGAGAGCATTACTTACAACAAATACCGAGCTTACGCTCATTGCCGCAGCCGCTATCATAGGGTTTAGCTTAATTCCAAACATCGGATAAAGCACGCCTGCCGCAACAGGGATTCCCAATATATTATAGAAAAACGCCCAAAACAGATTCTGATGTATATTCCTGATTACTGCACGGCTTAATTTTATTGCAGTTGCAACAGCATTAAGATTATTCTGCATCAATACAATATCAGCAGATTCTATGGCTATATCCGTTCCTGCTCCTATTGCAATTCCCACGTCCGCTCTTGCGAGTGCAGGTGCATCGTTTATTCCGTCCCCCACCATTGCAACCTTCTTGCCTTCATTTTGCAGACGTCGGATTTCAGTTTCCTTATCCTGCGGTAAAACTTCTGCTATGGCAGTCTTTATACCTGCCTGTTCTTTTACTGCCTCAGCAGTTATTTTATTGTCTCCTGTAAGCATTATAACATCAATGCCCATATCATAAAGACGTCTTATTGCCTCAGGGCTTTCAGGCTTGATTGTATCAGCCACCGCTATTAAGCCGATAAATTTATTGTCTTCCGCAAAATACAGTGCCGTTTTTCCTTTTTGTGCAAGCTCTGTATTTTCTTCTAAACTAATACCATTTTCGGACATCATTTTATAATTTCCGGCTAAAATCACCTTGCCGTCAATTTTCCCTTTCAAGCCTCTGCCCGGTATCTGTTCAAAATCAGTTACTTCATCATGCTGAATGTCTTTTGCTTTTTCAATTACAGCCTTTGATAACGGATGCTCTGAAAGTATTTCGATTGATGCAGCCTTCTTTAACAGCTCATCTGATGTTATTCCGTAAGGTATTATATCAGTCACCGATGGCTTACCCTCAGTTACCGTACCCGTTTTGTCAAGCACAACTGTATTAATATGATGTGCTGTTTCAAGACTTTCTGCACTCTTTATAAGTATTCCGTTTCTTGCTCCCTGCCCTGTTCCTACCATAATAGCTGTAGGTGTAGCAAGTCCTAATGCACACGGGCATGATATTACAAGTACAGAAACAGCCATTGTAAATGCATGACTCATGCTGTAGCCCATAAGCAGCCAGATTATAAACGTTATTACCGCTATAGAAATTACTACAGGAACAAATATTCCGCTTACCTTATCGGCTGTTTTTGCAATAGGTGCTTTTGATGATGCTGCATCTTCAACAAGCCTTATAATCTGAGAAAGCGTTGTATCCTCGCCTGTTTTGTCAATCCTTATTTTTATATATCCGCTATTTAGTATTGTCGCACCCGTAACAGTATCGTCAATATTTTTCTCAACAGCAAGACTCTCTCCTGTTATTGCACTTTCGTCAACCGCACAGTTGCCTTCAATTATAACTCCGTCCGCCGGAATTGATGCACCCGCCTTTACTATTGCAATATCCCCTACCCTTAATTCCTCAATAGGGATTACCGCTTCCTTACCGTTTCTTTCAACAATAGCTGTTTTAGGAGTTAAATCCATAAGCTTTTCTATTGCTTCTGAGGTTTTCCCCTTTGCTCTTGCTTCCATAAATTTACCGACAGTTATAAGCGTCAGTATCATTGACGCACCTTCAAAGTATAAATTCATACTGTATTCATGAGCAAGATGCGTATTACCATGACCTAAAGCATACCCTATTACATAAATAGCTGCTATACCGTAAAGAAGTGATGCTCCTGAGCCTATTGCAATCAAGGTATCCATATTCGGAGCTTTCTTAAACAGCTTTTTGAAGCCTACCGTAAAATATTTTTTGTTTACAGCTATAACAGGAAGTGTAAGTAATAATTGCGTAAATGCAAATGTAAGTGAGTTTTCAATACCTAAAAATATTTTTGGTAACGGAAAGCTCATCATATGTCCCATTGATATATACATAAGTGGAATTAAAAAGCATATAGAAATTATCAATCGGTTTTTCATTGATTTTAATTCCGATGAAGCATCTGATGAAGTATCCTTTACTTCTTTTTTTACTGAGCTTTCCGTATATGCACCGTAACCTCCGCTTTGTACTGCATTTATTATATCCTGCTCCGATACTGTACCTTCATCAAAATCAACCGTCATGGAATTTCTTAAAAGGTTTACATTTACATCATGTACACCATCCAAAGCTCTTACTGACTTATCAATATGAGCCGAGCAAGCAGAGCAGGTCATTCCCGTCACATTAAATTTTTGATTCATTTATATCACCGCCTTTTATTTTCAAGCCAAAGAGGCTGACGCCAATTTTACCATGCGTCAACCTCTTTTAACATCTTTACAGGTCGTTTCGGATTATATCCTCATACGATTCTCTTTTTACAATCACCTTAGCATTTCCGCCTGAAACAGCTACAACTGCCGGTCTTGGAATTCTGTTATAATTACTTGCCATTGAATAGTTATAGGCTCCTGTAGCAAGTACAGCTAAGGTGTCTCCTACATTTGTTTCAGGCATTAATGTATTTTCTAACAGCAAATCGCCGCTTTCACAGCATCTTCCGGCTATTGTTACTTTTTCAGTTCTTTTTGCGTTGGCATTGTTTGCAATAACTGCCGTATATTCTGACTGATACAGAATATATCTGGGATTATCTCCCATACCACCGTCTACCAAAATATACTTTCTTACGTCCTTTATATCTTTCACTCCACCGACAGTATACAAGGTGATTCCTGCAGGAGCAACTATCGAGCGTCCCGGCTCCATTAAAATCATAGGAAGCCTTACATCACGCTTTGCAGCAGTTTCTTTGACAACCTCACTCACATATTTGATATACTCATCATACGGAACAGGATCATCATTCTCTGTATAGCTTATACCGTAACCGCCGCCGAGATTCAACTTTTCAATTTCAATTCCTAATTCATCCTTTAAATCACCCGCAAAGTTCATCATAATTTCTGCAGCCTTACAGAAAGGCTCAATATCAAAAATTTGTGAACCTATATGGCAGTGTATTCCGTTTACCTTTACGTTTGACATTTCTTTGGCTATCTTACATATTTCAAAAGCTTCACCATTTTCAAGGGCAACGCCAAACTTTGAATCAATCTGACCTGTCTGAACAAAGCTGTGCGTATGCGCGTCAACCCCCGGCTTAATTCTGAACATTATGTTCTGAACAATTCCATGAGCTTTTGCAATAGCATCGAGCTTTTCGAGTTCATAGATGTTGTCGACAATTATATTACCAACGCCGTATTCAACAGCCATCGTAAGCTCATCGACAGTTTTATTATTGCCGTGAAAATAGACTTTATCCATAGGAAAATCTGCCATTTTGGCAGTATACAATTCTCCGCCGGAAACAACATCTATTCCAAGTCCTTCTTCTTTCATAACATTACAGGTATATTTGGTACAAAATGCCTTATTTGCATAAAGAACAAGACCGTTTCCGCCATAATATTTATCAATGGCATTTTTATAAATTCTGCAATTTTCTCTCAACAAATCCTCATCAAGAACATACAGCGGAGTTCCAAATTCCTTTACAAGCTCTACTGTATCATTTTTTCCGATGACAAGATGATTTTTTTCGTTTACCGATAAGTTCTTTGATACAAACATTTTATACACCTCTTTTAATTTTACGCTCCGCTTGGAAGTGCCTCCTGAGTTTCTTCTTCAAGCAGCTCTTTTTCTTTTCTTTCTACAATCGGCTCTGCACCGTCTGTTATACATTCCTTTGTAACCGTCACCTTTTCTATAGTATCGTCTGACGGTGTCTCGAACATTATGTCTGACATAGCTTCTTCTATAATTGAACGTAAGCCTCTTGCACCTGTATTTCTTTCTATTGCCTTTTCTGCGATTGCAATTATCGCTTCATCAGTAAATTCAAGTTCAACCTTATCAAAGCCGAATAATGTTTTATACTGTTTTGTAAGTGCATTTTTAGGCTCTGTAAGAATTTTTATAAGAGTATTCTTATCAAGCTGGTCAAGTGTTGTAAACACAGGAAGTCTGCCTATAAATTCAGGAATAAGCCCAAATTTCAGCAAATCCTGCGGAATAATCTGACCTAAAAGCTCTGTAAGATTAACATCTTTTTTACTTTCTACCGTCGCACCGAAGCCCAGTCCCTTTTTGCCTATACGGTCACTTATTATTTTTTCAATTCCGTCAAAAGCACCGCCGCATATGAACAGAATGTTTGTAGTATCAATATGCAGACATTCCTGATGAGGATGCTTTCTTCCACCTTGTGGCGGAACAGATGCGTTTGTACCCTCAATCATTTTAAGCAGTGCCTGTTGAACGCCCTCACCTGATACATCTCGTGTAATTGACGGATTCTCCGACTTTCTTGCTATTTTATCAATTTCATCTATATATATAATTCCACGTTCTGCTGCTTCTATGTCATTATCAGCAGCCTGGATTAATTTCAAAAGTATAGTTTCAACGTCTTCGCCTACGTATCCTGCCTCTGTTAAAGAGGTTGCATCTGCCACAGCAAACGGCACATTCAATATCTTTGCCAGATTCTGAACTAAAAATGTTTTTCCGCTTCCTGTAGGTCCGACCATAAGTATATTACTTTTCTGAAGCTCTACGTCACTTGACTTGTCTTCATTTTCTATTCTTTTATAATGATTGTAAACCGCCACCGAAAGTACCTTTTTTGTTTTATCCTGACCTATCACATACTGGTCAAGAAATTCTTTGATTTCCTTAGGCTTTGGTAATTCATCTGAAGCTTCAAAATGCTCATCAGGCTCGTTCAGTAATATTTTATTACATACATCAACGCACTGATCACAAATGTATACGCCTCTGCCTGAAAGTAATTTATTTACTTCTGATTCACTTTTACCGCAGAAGGAGCATCTGCATTGCTTATTTTCATTCATTAATCAATCACTCCACAAATAATTACGGCAGAGATGTACACGACATTTCAATCATGCACATACTCTGCCGTATCTTTAATTCCGATATATATCCGTTTTACGGTCTGTTGGTTATAACCTTATCTATAAGACCGTATTCCTTAGCTTCATCAGCAGTCATAAAATTATCTCTTTCCGTGTCCTCACAAAGCTGTTCATAGGTCTTGCCTGTACGCTCTGAAAGTATACGGTTCATTTTTTCCTTTGTTTTTACAAGATGATCTGTATAAATCTTTATATCAGTTGTTTGTCCGCTAAGACCACCGCCGCCAATCAACGGCTGATGAATCATAACCTCACTGTTAGGAAGAGCCATTCTCTTACCCTTTGTTCCGGCTGCAAGCAGGAATGCTCCCATTGAAGCCGCCATACCGATACATATTGTTGGTACATCACACTTGATATACTGCATTGTATCATAGATAGCCATTCCGGCAGTAATTGAACCGCCCGGGCTGTCTATATACAGTTGAATTTCCTTGTCAGGGTCTTTTGATTCAAGATACAAAAGCTGTGCCACAACAAGGCTTGAAGTTGTATCATCAACAGGACCTGACAAGAATATAATTCTGTCTTCTAATAATCTTGAATAGATGTCGTATGAACGCTCGCCTCTGTTAGTCTGTTCAACGACCATAGGTACTAAAGCCATAATCAATACTCCTTTTTTATGTTAAATATTGTTTTCTTTAGTATATTATTTTACAACAGCGTTATTTACAAGCATTGTAATTGTCTTCTGGATAGCAAGGTCTTTCTTCATGTTTTCCATCTCAGGCTCTGAAATAAGCTCCTTTAGCTTGTCCAACTCCATGTTGTACTTCTTTGACATATCAACAAGCTCAAGCTCAAGCTCTTCCGGACCTGTTTCAATGCCTTCCTTGTTCATGATTGCTTCAAGAACAAGTGATGTGTTAATCTGTTCAACAGCCTGCTTATCAAACTGTGCTCTTAACATTTCCATTGTAAGACCTGTATACTGGAAGTACATATCAAGGTTCATACCCTGATACTGCATTCTCTGTGCAAAATCGTTTATCATTCTGTCTATCTGAGCTTCCTTCATTGCTTCAGGAACTTCAAATTCAGCATTTTCAACAACCTTTGCAATTATAGCATTCTCAGTTTCTGTCTTTGCCTTATTTTCAGCTGTTTCTTCAAGCTTTTTCTTAACGTCAGCTTTATAATCTGCAAGTGTTTCAAATTCACTTACTTCGCTTGCAAAATCATCATCAAGCTCAGGAAGCTCTCTTACCTTGATTTCGTTTACCTTTACCTTAAATATTGCATCCTTACCCTTTAGGTTCTCTGCATGATATTCCTCAGGGAATGTTACCTTTACATCTACAAGGTCATCAACCTTAGCACCTACAAGCTGCTCTTCAAAGCCAGGAATGAATGTACCTGAACCGATTTCAAGCTCATAGTCATCGCCCTTACCACCTTCAAATGCAACATCATCAACAAAGCCTTCAAAGTCAATAACAGCGATGTCGCCGTTCTCAATAGCTCTGTCATCAACACTAACAAGACGTGCATTCTTCTTCTGAGCTGCTTCCAAATCCTTCTGAACATCTTCATCTGTAACAGTATAGTCAATTTTATCAACCTCTATACCCTTATATTCACCAAGCTTAACCTCAGGCTTTGTTGTTACAAGAGCTGTAAATACAACAGGCTCACCCTTCTTGATTTCCTCAACGTCAACCTCAGGTCTTGCTACAACGTCAAGCTCTGCTTCCTTAACTGCTGCGTCATATGCATCAGGAAGAACAGCATTAATTGCTTCATCATAGAAAACAGCCTCTGTATAATACTTTTCAATTATTGCCTTTGGAGCCTTACCCTTTCTGAAGCCCGGGATATTGAACTTGTTTGCATTCTTTTTATATACATTGTCAATAGCCTTTGCAAAATCTTCTGCTGATACTTCAAATGTAAGCTTTACTAAATTCTTTTCGATTTGTTCCTTTTTCACTGCCATAGTGATAAATCCTCCTTTAATGTCATTCAAGACAATTTTGGTCGTACAACTTACAGTACGCCTTTTTACATACGTCATATATTATATCATGTAATGTCAAGTATTTCAAGCATTTTTTTTGATTTTTAACAACTTTTTCATAATATTTATGCTGTAACCAAAATAAGCAGTCAATTTATGATTTTTTTTGATATTTTTACCCATAAAGTTTAAAAACCAAAAAACCGAATGTTTATTACATTCAGCTTTTTATTTTTTTATTTCCAGTTTGTTGTTTGTATAATTTTTGAACATTCATAAAAGCCATAATTACGCACCACATACTGTAGCAGGAATAAATAACATATGTAATGTGACTTACGTTATTTGCCGCAACCTGAATATTTAGCATAATTTTAATAGCCGCTGAAATTATCCATAAATAAGAATATTCAATATATGCCATCATTGTAAGGACAGAAACCAATATCCCAAGCAATGACGCCGTATTATCTAGAACCGCATATTCCGAGCCTGCAAGCTGTAATACCTTTAATACAATCATCCATCCAAGTAGCACGCCGATAGCGATATAAGCTCTTGCTTTATCAGACATCTTTTTAAATTGTGTTGATTGTTTGTATGAGTGCTTGTTCCAGTTAAGAAAAGTCAAAACCTGTATGGGGAAAGAAATAAACAATGCACTTGCAGCAGATGCATATAATCCCAGCCTAAAGTAAACATAGGCATAAAGTACTGCATTCGTTCCTCCTGCTATATACGCATAGCGATTTGCTTCAGACTGAAACATCATAATTATTATTGATATCATCAACGGAAGCATTCGTATAAAAGGCTGTCTGAAAATTATTCCCGTAATTATAACAAGTGCAAAAGTAGTAAACAGAATCGTTCTTTTTACAGTATTATTATTCATTTTTGTCTTACTCCTTACTCTTTATTAATTCTCATTTTTATTTCACTCTTGACATTTTATAAAGTTATGTTTATAATGATATTATAAAATTCAAGGTTATATATGTCAATAAACAATCACGACAAGACATTAAATAAATGTCAGATTAGGAAATATCATCATGAATAATGAGCTTATTATAAAAACAAATACACAAAAACACAAGACCTTTTTGCAGAACGGATTTTATTCACACAAATCACAAACTTCACCTCCGCATAATCACAACTACGCTGAAATTCACATTTCAACAGGAGGAGAAGTGAAATTCAGAATAGAAAAAAATATTTATTCAACAAACAACGGAAATTTAATAATTATTCCAAAAGGAATTTTTCACAGCTGTATCAACAGAGAGGAAAATGTATTGCATACCGCTTTTCAGATTGACTGTAATGTAAACGAATTTTCATCATACAGCATAAGCGATGACACAGTTTCAGATTTTTTGAAAGAAATAAAAATATGCAAGGATACAGGAAATTATACAAAGGTTTCATCATACATAGCATTATTTTTAAGCCACCTGACACCTCATGAAAACATTACAGTTCAGCCCATAAGTGATTACAGCTTTTTAATTCACGATTTTTTTGCTGTACGGTATAACGAGAATTTACATCTTTCCGATTTAGCATCAGTGCTTCATCTTTCTCAAAGACAAACAGAACGGCTTATAATAAAACACACAGGAAACAATTTTAAAGAAAATCTTATAAAAACAAGAATAAATATGGCAAAACAGCTTTTAAATACTACCAATATGACGCTTGGAGAAATCGCCGTCTGCGTAGGCTACAACTCATATGCAGGCTTTTGGAAAGCATTTCAAAAGTATAATTCCTGACATACAAAAAACCGAAGCCTCAGCTTCGGTTTTTAATTTACATATTCTCTATATATACCTTGACAAGCTCTTCCAATAGCTCGTCACGTTCAATTTTTGTAATAAGTCCTCTTGCGCCGTTATAGCTTGTTATGTATGTAGGATCCCCTGAAAGGATATAGCCCACCATCTGACTTATAGGGTCGTACCCCTTTATTTTCAACGCTTCATAAACACTTGCTACGATTTCACGTACTTCACGCGATTTATCAAATTCAAGCTTTATTTTCATCGTCTCATTAAATTCCATAACTATATCACCCTTTCATCTAAAGCTATATATATAATAGTATATTTTTGCGAGAATTGCAAGTCTTTTTTGCAAAGTTTATAAAAAATTTATAGTTTGTTCGCTTTATCTCATCTGATTTACAGTCTGAATGATGCCCTGTGCAATTCCTTCCGCAACCTTATACTGATAATCTTCATTTGTCATTTTTGCAAGTTCTTCCTCATTTGTTATAAATCCAACCTCTGCAAGACACGCAGGCATATTTGAACGCTTTGTAACAGCATGCTCTGCAGTCTTAACACCTCTGTTGGTTGACCCCATATGAGCAATCATAGAATTCAGAATATTTCTTGCAAGGACTGAACTTGTCACACCGCCAACATCACAATTATTTGATTCAGCATAAAATACCTCTGTACCATTCGCAGTCGGAGCACCGTCAACTGAATTGATATGAATACTTACAAATATTGCCGAACCGCTTTCATTCCCTAACTGCGGACGCTCTATAAGTGTCTTATATGTATCATCAGTTCTTGTCATTACTACAGTAAATCCGTTATTTTCAAGGATACCCTTTACTTTATTTGCTATCTGTAAATTTAAGTCACTTTCATTTATAGTCTGACCATTCATGGTGCCCTGTGCACCAGGGTCATATCCGCCGTGACCGGCATCAATTACAATAATATTCTTATTGTACTGAACCACCTCAGGTGTAGGAGCAATCGTGTTTTCTGCTGAAACTGACATAGAGAGCTCAGGAATTAACGTTGTTATACCTACCGGCTGTGAAGTTTGTGCCTTTGCATAAATAATCAGGTTTGTTCCTTCTTTTCCGAAGCCGTAGTTTACCATTTTATCCATGTCAATAACAACTCTTGTTCTTTCAGGATTTACACCTATTCTTACAGCCTTTATTCCACCGTTATTAACATACATAGTCTCCTCTCCACCTACAGGACGGGTATTTTGAATGTCAACAACAAGTCTATCGGGATTATCCAAAGTAAAATATGAATATGATGCTTCCCTGTCCATCTCAACTGTAACTGCAACCTTACCTTCAACGACATTTTCATATCTTATGTCCTTGATTGTTATTGTTTCAGGCACGGGAACAGGTGTAGCTGTAGGTTCAGGAGTAGGTGTCGGTACTGCCGTAGGCACAGGTGTAGGTGCTACATATCCGTTTGATTCTACCAATATTGCACCGTTTGCACCATCAAACTCAACATCAAGACCTATAGTTTCACTTATAAAGCGAACAGGCACCATTGTCTTTGTCTCTCCTCCGACCTTACTTATAAGCTTTGGAACAACTGAATCAGGTATTGCTGTTTTTACACCGTTTACATATGCAACATTATCATTAATCTGCATTCTTATGTACGCACTGTCATCAACAACCTCTATAGTTTTTGTGTTACCGTCATAGCTTACCTTTGCTCCAACCTCTTCAAAAACCTCTCTTACAGGAACAAGAGCACGGTCATTGAATACTATCGGCTCAAGTGCAGACTCAACACGTTTATTATTTACAACAAGGTCATAAACTGCTCCGTCATAATTGCAAACCTTTCCATCATATTCAAGCATCATTGCTTCCGCAAAAAGCCCTGATGCAACCAATGATGTAACCATACATAATACGGCAGTAAAAAACTTATTCATTAAACATTCTTCCTTTCCTTATTTATCCTATACACACATTTTATTCTTTAAAAGGGATTCCGAAATGGTCATATGCTGATTTTGTCGCTATACGTCCTCTCGGAGTTCTTGAAATAAATCCCAACTGCAAAAGATAAGGCTCATACACATCCTCAATAGTATTTGGTTCTTCCCCTATCGTTGCAGCAATGGTATCAAGACCTACAGGCCCTCCTCCAAAATTTTCTATCATTGCAGTTAACAGCTTACTGTCTATCATATCAAGACCAAGTTCGTCAACCTCCATTTTTTTCAAAGCCTTGTCAGCCATTTCGTAATCAATATTACCGTTGCCGACAACCTGAGCAAAATCTCTCACTCGCTTTAAAAATCTATTCGCTATTCTTGGAGTTCCTCTTGAACGTGATGCAATCTCTACCGCACCATCTTCATCAATGTCAACTCCCAAAATACCGGCACTTCTTGTTACAATTTCTTTTAGCTCATCTGTTTCATACAGTTCAAGACGACTTATAACGCCGAATCTGTCTCTTAGCGGTGCCGTCAAAAGTCCTGCCCTTGTTGTTGCACCTATAAGTGTAAACTTCGGCAAATCAATTCTTATTGATTTTGCAGCAGGTCCTTTTCCTATAATTATATCAAGTGCAAAATCCTCCATTGCAGGATAAAGAATTTCTTCAACACTTCTTGACATTCTGTGAATCTCATCAATAAACAATATATCATGCTCTGATAAATTTGTAAGTATTGCAGCCAAATCGCCTGCCTTTTCAATCGCAGGCCCTGATGTTATTCTTATATTAACTCCCATCTCATTTGCAATAATTCCTGCAAGAGTGGTTTTTCCAAGTCCCGGAGGCCCATAAAGTAAAACATGGTCTAAAGCTTCACGTCTTTCTTTTGCAGCCTTAATATATATTTCAAGATTTTCCTTTGCTTTTTTCTGACCTATGTACTCCTCAAGACATCTTGGACGCAATCCGTTTTCGATTTCCGCATCCTCGCTTATAAAGTCTCCGGTAACAAATCTTTCATCTTCATCAAACAAAGCCGATTATCCTCCATTACATTAACTGTACTAATGCTCTTTTTATTATTTCTTCAACGCTACCCGATGCTCCTGCCTTTTCAACAGCACGGCGTGCATCGTTAGCACTGTATCCAAGCACAACCAAGGCACTTACTGCTTCACTGAAGCTTCCACCGTCAGGTACTACTACTTCAGAACCATCATCGTCAATATCCAGATCCTCATTTTTCATCTTATCCTTTAATTCAAGAATAATTCGCTGAGCCATCTTAGGTCCTACGCCCTGTGCTTTGGTTATGGTTTTTGTATCGTTTGTTATAACTGCAAGTGCAATCTTTGCCGGAGTTGCCGCTGACAATACAGCCAATGCAGCCTTAGGCCCTACACCCGATACCGACATCAAATGAAGAAACATACGTTTTTCATCCTCAGTTACAAAGCCGTATAAATCAAATACATCTTCTCTTACATTTAAATATGTATACATCGTAACAACTTCACCGACGCTTGCAGTAACATTATTTACAGCAGTATATATTTTATATCCGATACCGTTATTTTCAAGCACCAGATAATTTTCATCCTTTTTTACTAATTTTCCTTTTATAAAATAATACATTATTATACTCTCTTATTTATAAATATTAAATTAATTGTTAAAAGCTTTTTAAAAAATATTACACTTTCTTTACATACATAATACACTATTATCCGAATTATGTCAAGTGTTTTTTTAGAATTTTTCAAATTACTTATCGTCAAAAAAACGCAATATACAACATATTGTGGCTCTTTCACCCATGACACACAGTTCGAATTTTCAAAACAAAAAAATAACAACTCCCCTAAAAAAGAATTGTTATTTTGTTAAGAATATTTTACGTTAATGTTCCCGAACTCGGCAAATCAGGTACACTTTTCTCAGGTTCATTTATACCTGACATCAATTTATTCGGTGAAATATCAAGTGCAATCGCTATAGCCGAAGCCATATCAACACGAATATCTTCATTATTTTCTAACCTTCTTATCTGTTTAACAGGTACGCCCGATAATTCAGCAAGCTGTTCTACACTCAGATTCTTTTTCTTTCTTAAATACCTTGCTCTTTCTCCTGGTGTTTTCAATAATATGTCCACTGCTGCCACTTGATATAACACATCCTTTTGCAATATTATTATGACTTTTTCCTTAATCCATGCGGGTCAGGTATAAGAAATTCATCTGTATGCTTAATTTCATTAGGAATATATTCTAATAAATCAGTTATATCACATTCCAAAACCTCACATATTTTATCTATATGCTCCAGATTAATACGCACGCATATTTCATTATACATATCACTTATTGTATTCGGACGTATTCCTGTTCTTAATGCCAACTGCTGCTGAGTCATACGATACCTTCCTAAAAGCTCCGACAAGTGAATTTTTATCATTGCAATCACCTCATCTTTAGTGTATCACATTAAGATAACAATTAACATATTTTCGTTATAAATTAACAAATATGCTTAAATTTTAACATATAAATATATCTCATATTTATTAAATAAAAAATATTTATAATGTTAAAGGCTGAGTAAAACACTCAGCCTTTAACATTTTTAATCTATTATTTCATCATTGAAGCAACTTCTGCTGCGAAGTCGTCTTCTCTCTTTTCAAGACCTTCACCTGTCTCGAAACGTGCGAAGCTCTTTAGCTTTATGTCAGCACCAATATTCTTTGAAACCTGTGCAACATACTGTCCAACAGATTCCTTGTTCTCAGCCTTAACATATTCTTGCTCTAACAAGCAAACTTCCTTCAATTCCTTTGCAAGACGTCCGATTATCATCTTTTCGATGATTGCGTCAGGCTTTGAAGCATTCTTAGGATCATTCTTAGCCTGAGCCATAAGAATTTCCTTTTCATGCTCTTTGTAATCTTCAGGAACATCATCACTTGAAAGATACTTAGGATTCAATGCAGCAACCTGCATTGCTACGTTCTTTAAGCATTCCTTAACTTCTGCTGTATCAGGAGCATCAGCTTCAACAAGAACACCGATTTTACCTGCTGCGTGAATGTAATCAGCAACAGCACCTGTTGTTTCGATTCTTGCGAAACGTCTGATGTTCATGTTTTCACCAATCTTTGTAATCTTCTCTGTAAGAAGCTCGCCAACTGTCATGTCGCCGCACTTAACATCCTTTAGTGCTTCAACGTCAGCAGGGTTTGCCTGTGCAACTGTCTTTGCAACTTCACCAACGAATTCCTGGAACTCGTCGTTCTTAGCAACGAAGTCTGTTTCTGAGTTAACCTCAACAAGAACACCTACGCCACCTTCTATATATGACTTAACTATACCCTCAGCCGCAACTCTGCCTGCCTTCTTAGCAGCCTTTGCAAGACCTTTTTCTCTTAGAATTTCAACAGCCTTGTCCATATCGCCGTCTGCTTCTGTAAGAGCCTTTTTACAGTCCATCATACCGCAGCCGGTCATTTCTCTTAATTCTTTTACATCTTGTGCTGTAAATGCCATGATTTATTTCCTCCTATATTAACTTTTTTATGTTATACAAACAATTATTCTTCAACTGTCTCCATTGCATCTTCCATTGCGATATCCTCAGTATCAGCATCATCATTGTCTGATGTCATCGCTGCAAGAGCATCCTCGCCCTGTCTGCCTTCGATTATAGCATTTGAAATTGTTGATGCGATAAGCTTAACGGCACGGATAGCGTCGTCATTACCCGGAATTACATAATCAACCTCATCAGGGTCACAGTTTGTATCAACGATTGCTACTACAGGAATACCAAGCTTCTTAGCCTCAGCTATAGCTATCTTTTCCTTTCTTGGGTCAACAACGAACATACACTCAGGAACCTTCTTCATTTCCTTGATACCGCCAAGATACTTTTCAAGCTTGTCTCTCTGAGCCTTTAGCTTTATAACTTCCTTCTTTGGAAGTGCCTCGAATGTACCATCTTCTTCCATCTTGTTAATCTGAGCAAGTCTTGCAATTCTCTTCTGGATTGTCTGGAAGTTTGTAAGCATTCCACCAAGCCATCTTGCATTTACGTAGTACATTCCTACTCTCTCAGCCTCTTCCTTGATTGAGTCCTGAGCCTGCTTCTTTGTACCTACAAAAAGTACCTCGCCACCGTCTGCTGCGATGTCTCTTACGAAATAGTAAGCTTCCTCAACCTTCTTAACTGTCTTCTGAAGGTCGATGATGTAGATACCGTTTCTCTCTGTGAAGATGTATTCAGCCATTTTAGGATTCCATCTTCTTGTCTGGTGACCGAAGTGAACTCCTGCCTCCAGCAACTGCTTCATTGAAATTACGTTTGCCATTTTAAAATCCTCCTTGTTTTTTAAATCCTCCATATCCGTCTTTTTTTCGAAAAACCCCGGCAAAAGGGCAACATTCCGAAAATCGGGATATGTGTGTACTTTACATACCCGATAATTGTAACACAAAGTTTTTCAAAAATCAAGTATTTTTTTGTTTTTTTTCTATTTTTTGTGAGTATTTCCCATCTCACAAAATTTTATACCCCTTCATACTATATGATATATACATTTGAACATAAAGGAGTTGAATTATATGAGCGATGTATTATTTGCCATTTCACTTACACTCATCGCAGGACTTGCGACAGGTGCAGGCAGTCTGCTTTCGCTTTTTACAAAAAAATCAAACACAAAATTCCTTGCATCATCCTTAGGCTTTAGTGCAGGAGTTATGATTTACGTTTCCATGATTGAAATTTTCCAGAAATCACGTACATATATTTCATCATACACAAATAACGGATACTGGTTTGCCGTTGCGGCATTTTTCGCAGGCATCTTATTTATCGGAATTATAGATTTTCTTGTTCCGTCAGCCGAAGGCGACATAGGTCATCTGCACGACCAGACCAAAAACGAAAAGCTTCTGAACCGCATGGGACTTATGACTGCTCTTGCAATAGGAATACATAACTTCCCCGAAGGAATGGCAACCTTTACAGCAGCATTGAAAGAGCCGCATCTTGGAATTGCAATCGCTACAGCAATATCAATCCACAATATCCCTGAAGGAATAGCAACTGCAGTGCCAATTTATTTTGCCTCGGGCAGCCGAAAAAAAGCGTTTTATATATCGTTATTTTCCGGGCTTGCAGAGCCTATAGGGGCTATTATAGGCTATCTTGTTCTGCGTCCGTTTTTTAATGATATGATATTCGGTCTGTTATTTGGCTTCATCGCCGGAATTATGGTTTTCATTTCAGTTGAAGAGCTTCTGCCCATGGCACGTGAATACGAAAAAAGCAAAGTAACAATAATCGGCTTTATATGCGGTATGGCAGTTATTGCACTAAGCTTATTGCTTCTCGGATAAAAAAACAGGCGTTCAAAGCCTTACAAACAATAATCATTTCATATATAAATCCCATAATAGTTGACATATTTCGGATTAAATGTTATAATAAATACAGAACAAACATTCGTTTATTATAAAAGGAGCGTATATATGGAAACTATTTTTGCTGTACTTATTTGTGTACTTATTACCCTTATGGCTATGCTTTGCTTTATCATTCTTCGTAAAAATCATGATATTGAAGCAATGGAAAAGAGAATTAACGATAATCTGCAGGGTTCGATAAAAATGTTCCATGAAACAATTTCAGGAAATCAAAACAATATCGGAAAAATTCAGACGGCAAAGTTCCGAGAAATGGACATCGTCATGAAGGATATGTACGACACAATGGAAAATAAGCTTGAGCATCTTAATAAAAGCATGAACCAAATGCATTCCCTTGCTATGGGAATTGATGATTTGAAACGTGTTCTATCAAACGTAAAAACACGTGGAATTTTTGGCGAAATACAGCTTGAAGCCATACTCGATGAAATTCTTTCGCATGAGCAATACGAAAAAAATATTGCAACAGTACCAAACAGCAGAAATGTCGTAGAATTTGCCATACGTCTCCCCGGAAGCGGCGATGAATGTGTTTATTTACCTATTGATTCAAAGTTTCCGCTTGATGCATACGCATCACTTTGCGATGCAAAGGATTCAGGCGAAAATGTAGATACAGCCCAAAAAGAGCTTATAACCAGATTAAAAAGCTTTGCAAAGGATATACATACCAAATATATTGCACCGCCGTACACTACGGATTTTGCAATAATGTTCCTTCCTGTTGAAGGACTGTATCTTGAAGCAGTAAACTGCGGTATGGTTGAAATTTTGCAACGTGAATACAAAGTAAATCTTGCAGGACCTTCAACCTTTGCCGCAATGCTTAATGCTCTGCAAATGGGATTCAGAACTCTTGCAATAGAAAAGCACTCCGTTCAGATACAGGATACCTTAAACGAAGTGCGTAATGAATTCGAAAAATTTTCAGATACTTTAAATTCCGTACAACAGCAGCTCCACCGTGCAGACTCCGAGCTTGACAAGCTCATTGGAGTACGTACAAGAGCAATACTGCGTAAAATAAACAGCCTTGAGGAGTGATTATTTTATAGTATCAATATCATAAGGCGTAATCTGATATACAAAGTAATTCAGCCAATTTGAAAACAGCAGGCTTGCGTGTGACCGCCATGTTACCGCAGGCTTTTTGTTTGGATTGTCATCAGGGAAATAGTGCTTTGGAATATTGGGGTTTATTCCCTTCTCTAAATCACGGAAATATTCCTGTTTGAGAGTTTCGGCATCATATTCCGAATGTCCCATGACAAAAATACTTCTGCCGCCTTTTGTAAATACGATATAAACTCCTGCTTCTTTTGAATCAGCAAGAATTTCAAGTCCTTTCACCTTTTTTATATCTTCTGCTCTTACCTCGGTATTCCTTGAGTGAGGAGCATTAAATTCATTATCAAAGCCACGCATCAGCTTTGCAGTAGGTCGGTTTACCTTATGCTTGAAAATTCCTGAGCATTTTTCTTTAAGCGGATACTTTGGCACTCCGTAATGATAATACAATCCTGCCTGCGCCGCCCAACAAATATGAAGTGTAGATGTTACATGAGTTTTTGACCACTCCATTATTTCTACAAGCTCGTCCCAATAGTCAACATCTTCAAATTCAAGATTTTCAACCGGTGCACCGGTTATTATCATACCGTCAAAGCGTGAATCCTTGATTTCGTCAAAGTTTTTATAGAAAGCTTCAAGATGCTCCTGAGAGGTGTTTTTTGATTCGTGCGAACGCATCTTTAAAAATTCAATCTCTGTCTGCAACGGTGAGTTAGAAAGTAATCTTAAAAGCTGTGTTTCTGTTGTTATTTTAGTGGGCATCAGATTTACTATCACAATTTTAAGCGGTCTTATATCCTGATGCATTGCCTTTGTTTCCGACATGACAAAAATATTCTCATTTCTTAACTGCTTTGTTGCAGGTAATTT
>JAZSPM010000098.1:0-13345 GCA_045537455.1 Candidatus Ornithomonoglobus sp.
ATTGAAGGTTGCAACTCAATTATACAGCAAAAAGGAGGTTATTGCTATATTTTTATGCAAAAATATTCAAAAACCTCGAAAAATTAAGGTTTTAACGATAGTTAAAATATATAAAACGGGGTGTCAACTTGACACTACCAACAGATATTTGGAGGTATTATTATGGAAGTTGGAAAGAAGATTAAGCGGTTCCGTACAGCTTTTGGCTTATCACAGAAGGAATTAGCACAAAGGGCAGGAATGAGCGAACCGGCAATCCGTAACTATGAATTAGGAAACCGAACACCGTCTGAAAAGCAGCTTAAGAAAATTGCAGATGCTTTGGGCATCAGTATTTTTGCAATTTCCGATCCTAATTTAGAAAGCTACGAAGGTGTTCTTCATGCACTTTTCTATTTAGAAGATGAATACGGCATTGTTCCTAAAGAAATAGACGGTCAAGTGCACTTGTACGTAGAAAACAAAAACGCCGCTACAAGAGCCGTAAGCAAAATGCTCAGCTCATGGAGCAGCGAATCTGAAAAACTTAAATCAGGTGAAATAACTAAAGAAGAGTATGACATGTGGCGTTACAGCTATCCTCGTATTAAGGCTGAACGCATACATGAAGAATTTAAAAAACTGAAAAACAATACTGAAAAATAACAACTGTTATCATTCTGTTATCAATTTCAAAATAAAAGCCCCGAAAACCGCATTATAACGCAGTTTTCGGGGTATTGTTTATTATTCCCACTCGATTGTACCTGTTGGCTTTGGAGTTAGGTCGAACAGGACTCTGTTTACGTTGGCAACCTCGGTTGTGATTCTGTTTGTGATGTGCTGAAGCAGCTCAAACGGAACATTTTCAACCGTTGCCGTCATAGCGTCAACCGTATTTACGGCACGAATGATTACAGGATATGCGTATGTTCTCTTATCGTTCATAACGCCTACTGACTTGAAATCAGGAACAGCTGTGAAATACTGCCATACCTTGCCTTCAAGACCGTTCTTTGCAAATTCTTCTCTTAAAATTGCGTCTGATTCACGAACAGCCTCAAGTCTGTCTCTTGTGATTGCACCAAGGCATCTTACGCCAAGTCCCGGTCCCGGGAACGGCTGACGGAATACCATCTCATCAGGTAATCCCAAAGCAAGTCCCACTACTCTTACCTCGTCCTTATAAAGGAACTTCAAAGGCTCAACAAGTGAGAACTGTAAATCTTCAGGAAGTCCTCCTACGTTGTGATGTGCCTTTACTCCATCACTTTCTATAATATCAGGATAGATAGTACCCTGTGCAAGGAACTCAATTCCATCCTGCTTTCTTGCTTCTTCTTCAAATACTCTGATAAATTCTTCGCCTATAATCTTACGCTTGGTTTCAGGCTCTTCAACGCCTGCAAGCTTTTCCAAAAAGCGGTCAACTGCATCAACATAAACCAGATTTGCATCCATCTGATTACGGAAAACCTCAACAACCTGTTCAGGCTCGCCTTTTCTTAAAAGACCGTGATTAACGTGTACACTTACAAGCTGCTTTCCGATTGCCTTTATAAGTAATGCCGCAACAACTGAGCTATCAACGCCGCCTGAAAGAGCAAGAAGCACCTTTTTGTCTCCTATCTGTTCACGTAATTCTTTAACCTGTTCATCAATAAATGCGTCTGCTAACGCTTTTGTATTGATTCTTTCCATAGTTTCAGGACGTTTGTTATTTTCCATATTCCATTCCTCCAATTTTGAATTTCAGCAAATCCATCAACGACCGCTTGATATAATAATAACACAAAAACACATACTTTTCAAGAGCTTTTAGAAAATTACGAAATCAATATTTGTAGAATTATAAGACTGATTTTTTAAAATTTTTATTGATATTATAAAATTTTTCCCCATAAAAAAACAAAAAGGACGGTTAAACCGTCCTTCTGGATTACTTTATAAGTAGCTGCATAAGAAGTCCTATTGCCTTAACTATATCCTCTTTTGAGAAGTCACTGCCCTCTGCAAGAAGCTCATTAATCTTGTCAGCAAGAGCTGTTGTTCCCTCTGCTTCTTCAGTTACCTCAGGTGCTTCATTTATATAAACTATTTTTGAAGCAGGAGCCTGCGGTGGAATGCTGAAGGTTGTCTGTGAATAGAACACTAACATATCATTGTCCATTCTTCTGTTCTCTATAAAATCTTCGGGAGGAATAACTACTAAGTTCTTTTCGGAGTTTATATAGCCGTCGCCGTCCGGATTTCTTGTGAAATTGGAAGCAGCAACGCTACCTTCATAGTCCTTGTCCGCAACAACTACTGCCGCAGGTGTATACACTGCCGGAAGAACAAGCGGAGCAGGCTCATTGCTTCTTACAAATATTGTTAGATTATCGTCTTTCTTTATATCTTCAACAGAAATCTCTGTTCCGTCAATCTTGTAAAATACAGCCTTGTTTGTCTTATAGAATACTGTTTCGCCCGCTGCGTCAGTTACCTCAATCTGTCCGTCTTCTGTGTTAACAACAGTACCTTCAAGCTTTACAAAAGGTGCAGCCTGTGCGGCATCCTCTGCGATTTCTACTACTTCGTTATTTATTAATGTAACATTCTCTGTCTCTGCAAATACTGCTGATGTTGAAGCAAGCATTGAAGCTGCAACCAAAATTGATAAAATATTTTTTTTCATTAAATCTTCTCCTTTAATCCTTGTTTTTTCTAAATTTTTAAAATAGCGCTATGTTCTTTCATAAGCGGAATATCTCACTTACATAATATTAGACGTACATATCATAAAAAAGTTCCGTTTTTCTAAAAAATTTTATTTCGGGGTATTTTATTTGAATTACAGAACATAATATAAATGTACATTTTATCTGATAAGAAAGGATTGTTTTGAATATGAAAAATTTTAAAATTATATTTGCCGCATTAGTTTGCGTTTCAATGTTATGCTCATGCGGAAGAAATAACAGAACTGAGGTAACACCTTCTCCCGAACCGACTCTTGCTGTCACAGATTCACCTACTTCAACAGCAGATGCAACTAATGAAGGCAGAGACGGAAGCGTTGTTGATGAAATGGGAAACATGGTTGAGGACGCAGGCGACGCCATGGGCGAAGCCGCTCAGGATATGGGCAATGCCGTAAATGATATGGTAGGCGACGGAAAGAATAACTAAATCAAATCCACCTTCGGGTGGATTTTTGATTTCTTATGTTATTGTAATTATTTTTAAACCCTTTAATTTTGCATATTCTTTTGTATAATAGCTTCCCCCGTTATTTTTGGTGCAATATACAATTATATATTCTGATAAATCTACCATATAACGATTTCTTTTATGCATACAGCCGTTAAAATATTCTTCTGATACATATACAACTTTATTTGCATCTGCAATCAAACTGTTATACCTTATTTTATCCGCATTATTGTAATATTTATCCTGATTTCTGCATGGAATCGCCATAATCAGCTTTATATCATATATTTTTTTAAATTCAGTAACCAATTCACCGCATAATAAATCAAAACCTATTGCACCACCACAAACAAAGATTTTTACTCCTGATTTTATAAGCTTTTCTATTTCTGTTTTAGTTTGATTTAATATCGTGTCATATTTATCTGACGGAATATTTCTATGCCCTGTAAAACAACATATATTTTTCATTTTAGTCACCTCACAAAATTTTATGTACTCAAAACAAGTACACATACAACATTTTACCACAAAATGTACTTATAATCAACTTATATTTTAATTTATTTAAGCACAAGTTAAGTAGGGTGGTTAGTATATGAATAACAAAAAACAAAAAGATAAGCATTTGGGAATAAGAATAGATAATGAATTACATTATAAGCTACATTATATTTCCAGTTATGAGGGTAGAAGTGCTAATGGTCAAATTTTATATCTTATTCGACAGAGCATAAAAAATTTTGAAGCAGAGAATGGAATTATAGAAATTCCTGAAGAATGAAATATAAGTTAACATAATACTCAATACTTTGACTGTTATATATTAGGTGATATATTATGATAAGTTACAAACCTTTTTATAATACTCTTTTTAAAAAAGGAATTACAGAATATCATATGATATTCAAATTAGGATTTTCTGCAAATACAATGCACAGAATAAAACACGGAAAGGCTATAAGTACAAAAACCTTAGATGCTCTTTGTTTTGCTTTGGATTGTGAAGTTTCAGATATTATTGAACATATAAAAGAATAGTAGGGATTGGGCTTGCTCCATCCGTTCTAAATGGAATATATAAATTTTCACAGTTCAGACACAAAAAGCAAGTTCCTCAAAAGCATTTCAAATTACTCGAAAATTTTGATACTACCTTGCGTACAAAATTTTCTAAACGTAATTTTCAAAGCTTTTGGATAACTTGCTCTCACAAGTATTCATAGCCAATAACATTCTCATGGCTGTTTGCTCTGTGCGAGAAATATATAAAGCATATCATATTCATATGACAATCTGTTTTTTGGCACGTAAGGTGTGCCAAAGATTGGCATATAATATGATATGCTTTATATCTTTTACCTACACTCCAAAAAGCAGGGGGTTAAGGGGTCAACAACGCTTCAGCGTTGTAGCATAGCAAACTGAAAGTTTGCGTAGCGTCGTAAAAACGGCGAATGAGTCCCCTTACTTACGAATTCCTGTTAACCAAATAATCCGCAAGCCACTTTAAAAATTCCGCTTTCTCGCCGAATACATCAAGTGCAGATACCGCCTTTTGCGAATACTCCGCCACAAGCTCCCTTGATTTTTCAAGCCCCAAAAGCTTTACATATGTGTTTTTGTTCTCCGCTTCATCCGAGCCTATCGGCTTGCCAAGCTCCTCCTGAGTGCCTGTGCAGTCTAAAATATCGTCTCTTATCTGGAATGCAACACCTAAATTCGAGGCAAAGCTGTCAACCGCCTGAATTTCTTCCTCACTCGCTCCCGAAAGCACCGCACCGATTGTGCATGAGGAACGGATTATTGCACCTGTTTTTAAAAGATGCAGATATTTTAATTCTGAAAGCTCAATATCCTTGCCTTCGCTTTCAATATCAACAACCTGACCGCCAATCATGCCCTCAGTTCCCGATGAATTTGACAGCATAGAAATTGCACGAAGAACAAGCGACGGCTCGGCATCCTTTACTGATGACGTAATCTCAAACGCTTTATTCAAAAGTGCATCACCTGCAAGAATCGCCATAGCCTCTCCGAATTTTTTATGACTTGTCGGCATACCGCGTCTTAAATCATCGTTATCCATTGCAGGAAGGTCATCGTGAATCAGCGAGTATGTATGAATCATCTCCATTGCACACGCAAAAGGAAGAATAGCCTCGGCACTTCCTCCGCACATTTTTGCCGTTTCAAGCATCAAAACAGGACGAAGTCTTTTTCCGCCTGCATACAGGCTGTATTCCATCGCCTCATAAATCTTGCTTTGAGGATTGCTCTCATGCTCCATGTATGTTACAAGTGCATCATTTATTATTTTAATATCTCCGTTAAGCCTGTTCTTCATTTATATCAAAATCCTCTTTTTCACCGTTTACCAGTATCTTGACCTTCTTTTCTGCTTTGTCAAGCTGTTCCTGACAGCTCTTTGCAAGCTTCACTCCTTCTTCAAAAAGGGCAAGCGACTCATCAAGCGAAATATCTCCGCTTTCCAACTTTCTTACCGTATCCTCTAATTTTAAAATCTGTTCTTCAAATGACATAATTCTTTCCTTTCTGTGATTATTTTACAATACAATTAGTGTCCCCATCTTTTAATTTTAAAATAAACTCATCACCCGATTTAGTGTCCCTAACACTCCGTATAACCGTACCGTCCTCTTTTACCGGAATCGAATATCCTCTTGATAAAGTATTCAGCGGACTAAGTGCGTTGAGCTTTCCCGAAGCCTCACCGAGGACTCTTCTTTTTTGCGAAAGTATCAGCTTAAAGCTGTTTTCTGCACGCCTTGTAAGATTATCAAGCTTTTGTGAATTGTCGTTTATTATCTCCTGCGGAGTTTTTAATTTAAGTGAATTTATTTTAAGCTGTAAAGCACGCAAGCGTGAAATCTGTGCCTGCATAATGCGTGAGCTTTGCATTTTTATCGAAGCCGATAAATCCAATGACGACGGAACAGCAATTTCAGCCGCAGCCGACGGAGTAGGCGCTCTCAAATCCGCAACAAAATCCGCTATAGTAAAATCTGTTTCGTGTCCCACTGCGGAAATTATCGGGATTCTTGAATTAAAAATTGCCCTTGCAACAATCTCCTCGTTAAACGCCCATAAATCCTCTATGCTTCCTCCGCCTCGTCCTGCGATTATTGTGTCAACGCTGTTCGTTTCGTTAAAATATTCTATACCCGCCGCAACACTCTGTGCAGAGCCTGTTCCCTGAACCTGTGCAGGATAAAGAACAATTTCCGCCATAGGATAACGGCGTGTGATTACGTTTATAATATCCCGTACCGCTGCACCGGTAGGTGCCGTTATAACTCCCACTCTCGACGGAAAACGGGGAATTGGCTTTTTATGGCGTTCATCAAAAAGTCCTTCCTCCTGAAGCTTCGCCTTTAACTGCTCGTAGGCAATGTATAATTCACCAACGCCGTCGGGAATCATTTCCTCGATATAGAGCTGATACACTCCTCCGCTCTCATATACCCCGACTCTGCCACGTGCAAGCACCTTCATTCCGTCCTGAGGAGTGAACGCAAGTGCCGATGCCGCAGTTTTGAACATAACCGCCTTTAATACTCCGCCTTCGTCTTTGAGTGTCGTATAAATATGCCCTGAATAATGGAGCTTAAAATTTGAAAGCTCACCCTTTATCCAGACATTATTTAATATTATATTCTGGTCAAGAATTTTCTTGATATATCCGTTTATCTGCGACACCGTCGCTATTCTTGGTTCCATATAAATATCCTTTCAATTTAGTGTCCCTCATGTACTGCCTGTGCAAGCAACGCTACTCCGACTGCATTATCGGAGGAAAGCTCAGGACTTGCAAAATAAAGCGTTGCATGAATTTTATTTGTAAATTCTTCTCTTAAAATTGAATTTGATGCAACTCCGCCGACTATAAGCACTTTATTTATGCCTGTTTTTTCTATTACCGAATTTATTGCACGGCAAAGCGTTACTGCAACGTTGTGCAAAACTGCCCTTGCAATAAGTGCATTGTCCGTTGTGCCAATCATTGATTTTACCTTTGTTTCAACACCCGAAAAGCTTACATATCCGTCCTTTTCCGAAATAGGCAGTTTTAGTGTCCCTTTAATGTCTGGTTTTAGTGTCCCTATTGCGAGCTGTTCAAGCTCTTTTCCGCAAGGGAATTTTAAACCGAGATACACTCCCGTTCTGTCAATGAACTGCCCTGCACTTATATCCCTTGTTGCACCGACAATCTCATTTTCAAAACGCTCTCCCGTAAAAACCGAGCTTAAAATTTCCGTTGTTCCGCCGCTTAAATGCACCGAAATAAATCTGTCCTTCAAAAGACATTCCGCCCCGCCTGAGAATATTCCTGCCATGATGTGTCCGTCCTGATGTGAAAAGCGATACAACGGAACATCAAGCACCTTTGCAATACCTCTTGCAAAGGTCTCACCGGCAAGGAACACAGGCATATATGAGCCTTCAACATTCCTCGGACGTGTGCTTACTCCTATTGCTGTCACATCTGAAAATTCAAGCTGTTCAAACAGCCCGCCGATATTTTTTGTATGGTGGAACAACGCATCCGACTGCCTTAAGCCCCGTTCACCCTCTTTTACCGGCAAAATCAAACGGCTGTTTTTATAATTTGTGCCGTCAACAGATGCAGTAGAGGTAGTATAATTGCTTGTATCGAAGCCTAAATACGTCATTTTCTTACGATTGCACCCAAAAGTCCGTTAACGAATTTTGCATCGTCCTCTCCGCCGTAGGTTTTTGCAAGCTCAACGGCTTCGTTTATTGCAACCTTTTCAGGTACATCCTCAACATATTTTATTTCAAATAACGCAAGGCGTAGTATAGCAAGCGACACCTTTGATATTCTGTGTATTGTCCAGCCTTTTTTCAAGTTTGAGCCTATAATTTCATCAAGCTCGTCTTTCTTTTCATCAACACCGTTTACAACAGTCTGTATGTAACCGAGGTTGTCCTCACATTCAGGGATAGCATTCAAAAGATGCTCCATCATCTGTCCCTTGTCATCTCCCTGCTGATTAAGCTGAAAAATCTGCGTGAATGCCGCAGCTCTCGCTTCACTTCTTGTTTGTTTCTTTGCCATATTTATTATTCCTTTCTGTTTTTATCGTCATAACAGCCTGCCGAAAGCGTTTAAAATTACGCCTCGGAAAATTTTGCATGCAACGTAATGTTAAAATTTTTCGGTAATTTTTAATGCTTTCGTCAGGCGGATTCTTATAAATTACTGCTCCTCTAATAATCCGGTATAATATTGCTCAAGCTCCGGATATTCCAGTATCCCTCTTCTGCCTTCAAGCGTTATACCGTACAGCCCCTTTTCTATTCTTTCAAACCATCCGTAAACATTATATCTTAATATGTATCCGCATTTTTCGTCACCGCCGTGACTGCGAATTTCCTTTGGCGAAAGAGGTCCGTATTTATCAAGAATACACGCTATATTTATACATTTTTCCGTATATGCTGTTGCAATTTTACGTCCTCTTACTCCTCCGACGTTAACATCAACCGTTCTGCCGCCGATTTCCTTTAGGATTTCGTTACGTTTTTTTGTGTTCTTTGCAGGTCTCCTGTATTCCTTAGGCTCAAATATAATCTCCGCAAAGGAGTATTCGCCCCGAACAGTTACAAAAACAAGCCCAAGCTCAAGCTTTTTTATAAGAGCAAATACATCCTTCATTTTTTTCGGTGAATAATTCTTGGGCTTCGGAACTGCCACGTATACATCCGCACCGCATTTCTGACGTCGCACACCCTGAGCAAGAAGCGTAACCGACAGCGAGGTTTTAAGCTCAATTATTATAAGCTCATCATTCCTGACCGCCGTAACGTCACAGTCCTTTACCTCGGCATTCACAGAATATCCCGACTGCTCAAAAAGACGTTTTACAGGCTCAAAAAGCTCTTCTTCTTTCATGCTTCCTCTCCATTTAGCTCTATAACCGTTATCTCCGGTCTATTAAATAACCTCGGTATAACCATCGGATTTCCGAGTCCTCGATTTACAATCATCTTTGTTCCGTGACTCTCGTGCAGCCCTGCAAAGTATTTGGGGAATAACGCCTTTGAGTTTGAACCCCAGCTTGACCTCGGCGCACACACACCCGGTCCCCACGGCAGCCTGAACTGACCTCCGTGCATATGCCCTGAAAGTATCAAATCAAAGCCGTGATGCTTTAAAATATCCATATGATTTGCACGGTGGAACAGCAATACGGTATATCCGTCATAGTTCGGGATTTTTGCAACTGCCTCCTCAATATGCTCGGTTATATTATCCTTTTCAAGAGAAAACGGGTCGTCTATTCCGGCAAGACGGATTTGGTCACTGCCTCTGCTAAGAAAAACTGATTCATTATGGAGAGTAATAACCCCGATTTTATCAAGCTCATTTTCAAATTCACCGTAATCGTCACGCCACAGGTCATGATTACCCGTTATGCTGTAGACCGGTGCAATTTTCATAAGCCGTTCCATAAGCCGTACTGCCGGCATATAACTGCCATGATCATGGACAAGGTCGCCTGTTGAAACAATAATGTCGGGCTTTATTGTTTTTATTTCCTCGGTAATACCCGGAATTGTATCACAGTGATAATCGGAAATCTGAGCTATACGGAATCCGTCAAAGCCTTTCCCTATCTTGGGAGACTTAATTTTATACTCCGTAACCTCAATCCTGTTGTCAAGCCCCTTTGCAACGCAAAGTACACCGCCGGTAATTGCAAGAGTTTTAATAATTTTATTCATAACTATATATCCTTTTTAACAGAAAAAATACATATTCTATTCTATTATACCACTAATTTTCAAGAAAAACAATTTATTCTTGAAAATTCATTGAAATTTTTTTAAAATAGTGTTATAATAGATAAAGTAGTTTAAAATTTTTGTTAAAATTATTGAGAAACATTAAAATAAAGGCACAGGAAATTTTTTGTAGATTGCTGCCAAAATACACAGGAGCTGTATAAGCATACCGCCCTGTGGGTTTTGGTAGTAAGATGCGGAAAATTAACAAGCCTCGGAAAGGAATAAAAATTATGGTAAAACACATTGTCGTATGGCGTCTTGCAGATGCACCAAACAAAACAGAAATCGCAAATAATATGAAAACGGCTCTTGAAGCACTAAAGGATAAAATTGATGAAATCATTGACATTGAGGTGGGAATAAACTTCAATGATTCGGAGTTCGCTTCGGATGTGGTTCTTGTTTCAACCTTTGCTTCAAAGGAGGCTCTTGATGCATATATTGTTCATCCTGAGCATAAGGCTGTCGGAGCAAATTATGTAAGACCGAATGTATCAGAAAGACGAGTAATAGACTACGAATTTTAGGAGGTAAACATTAAAAAGCAAGCGGCGTATCTTACCACTCGCCTCAACTCGGAGTATACACATACGCCGTCGTCTCGTTAAGCGGCAATCTACTTGCTTGTTTTTAATGTTAATATTTAATATGGCAAAAACAATAACTCCGGAGCAGATGCACCTTCAAAAGGAATTTACTGCAAAGCTTCGTGAAATAAACAATAATACGGCTGTCAATACAGGTCACGCTCCTTTGGCTTGTACAAAAACCTACGGCTGTCAGCAAAACGAAAATGATACGGAACGAATCAGGGGAATGCTTCGTGATTGTGGCTACAAATTTACTGAAACAGAAGAAAACGCTGACCTTGTTATATACAACACCTGTGCTGTAAGAGAAAACGCCGAGCAGAAGGTTTTTGGGCGTCTTGGAATTTTAAAGCACATGAAGGAAGGGCGTCCGTCGATGATAACCGCTGTTTGCGGATGCATGGTTCAGCAGGAGCATATTACGGAAAAAATCAAAAATGTTTACACAAACGTCGATTTGATTTTCGGTACTCATGCACTGTATAAAATGCCTGAGCTTTTATATAAGGCTGTTACACAGAAAAAGACAGTGACGGATATAGAGGACAGTGACGGTGCTATTGCCGAGGATATGCCGATTATGCGTGAAAGCTCAGATAAAGCATGGGTAAGCATAATGTATGGCTGCAACAATTTCTGTTCATACTGTATTGTACCGTATGTAAGAGGCAGAGAGAGAAGCAGACAGCCCTCAGATATAAAAGCCGAAATCGAAGGACTTGTTAAAAACGGCACAACGGAGATTTGTCTTTTAGGTCAGAATGTCAATTCCTACGGTAAGGATTTGGACGAGGATATTGACTTTAGCGATATTTTAAGAATGGTAAATGAAATCGAGGGAGTAGAGCGAATCCGCTTTATGACATCACATCCGAAGGACTTTGGCGACAAGCTGATTGAAACAATGAAGGAATGTGACAAGGTATGCCGTCAGCTTCATCTTCCGTTCCAGGCTGGCTCTGACAAAATACTCAGTGACATGAACCGCCGTTACACAAAGGAACAGTATCTTGAAAAAATCGAAAAGGTCAAGCGTGAGATTTCGGGAATTTCTCTTTCAACAGATGTAATTGTCGGCTTTCCCACCGAAACAAATGAGGATTTTGAAGAAACGCTTGACGTTCTAAGAAAAGTTGAATTTGATAACATCTTCTCGTTTATATATTCAAGACGAGAGGGAACACCTGCGGCAAAGCTTGATTTTGTACTTACAGATGATGAAATTCACGAGAATTTCAACAGGCTGTTAGAGGTTCAGAACGAGATTTCAAAACGCAAAAACGATGCATATGTCGGCAGAGTTGAAAGAGTCCTTGTTGACGGAGCTTCAAAGAATGACCCTGATACTTTATCGGGCAGATGTGACAGCTCCAAGATTGTAAATTTCAAGGGCGATAAGTCGCTTATAGGAAAGTATGTGAATGTAAAAATTACCGAGGCTCATACATGGAGTCTTAATGGGGAAATATGTGAATAATAACAGAAAGGAAATAATTTAAAATGGATATCTTTGAAAAAACAAGAGAGCTTGGAGAAATGATTCAGAGCTGTGAAGAAATGAAGGCATTAAAGGCTGCCGAGGCTGCTCAGGCAGAGGACGAAACCGCACAGACTCTTATGCAGGAATTTAACTTAAACCGTATGAATCTTGCACGTGATATGCAAAACGGCAAAATCACAAAGGAAGAAGCAATCAAAAAGAATAACGAATGCTTTGAGGACATCTGCAACAAGAGCGAAACTATAAGAAATTATATCGAAGCAAAGAAGAACTTTGATGCTGTAGTAAATCAGGTTAATCAGATTCTGACCTTCTACATCACAGGACAAGACCCTAACTGCACACATGACTGTTCGACCTGCGGAGGCTGTCATTAAAAATAATATCAGGAAATTATTTTATACCATCAAACCAAACTGCGTTACGCTGCACGCAAATGTTTGATTTTCAGGCATAAAATAATTTCCTGATTGTTGCACTGTAAAAAACAACACAGGCGATGCAGATTTTTCGTAGATTGCCGTCAAGACACGCAGGTGCCGTATACATATACTGCCTTGCGGGTTTTGGCGGTAAGATTCGGAAAATCTGCGAGCCCAATGAAAGGAAAAAATATGAATCAGGAAATATTCGATAGAACCACGCCCATGATGAAGCAATACCTTCTTACAAAAGAAGAGTATCCGGATTGCATTTTATTTTACCGTCTCGGTGACTTTTACGAGATGTTTTATGAGGATGCAATTGTTGCGTCAAGAGAGCTTGAAATCACGTTAACAGGCAAGGATTGCGGAGAACCGGAACGTGCACCGATGTGTGGTGTGCCGTATCACGCAGCAGAAGGATATCTGACTCGGCTTGTGAACAAAGGGTACCGTGTTGCCATCTGTGAGCAGGCAGAAGACCCAAAGCTTGCCAAAGGACTTGTAAAGCGTGAAGTTGTTCGTATCGTAACACCTGGTACCAACATGAATACACAGTCACTTGATGAGAGCAGAAACAATTACCTCATGTGCATTATATATTCCGGAACCAGTTATGGTATTTCTGTTGTAGACATTACTACAGGTGATTTTTATCTTACTGAAACAGAAAGTCTTAATAAAGCAGAAGATGAGATTATTAAATTTTCACCGAAAGAAATTCTTTGTAATCCGGTATTCATGATGAGTGGTCTGAACATGGATGAGATAAAGGATCGATATCATCTTGTCATTACGGTGCTGGATGATCATGTATATGATAC
>JAZSPM010000039.1:0-2093 GCA_045537455.1 Candidatus Ornithomonoglobus sp.
GGACAAGGACATAGAGTATGAAAGAAGATTCCCTAATGAAGAAGACGTAAAAGAGCTTCGAAGATATATTAATTCCGTTAATCGTTGGGAAAACGGAACAAGTCGTCCGATTTATGAAATAGTAGTCGAAGAAGCATCTGCTTATTTTGCAGGCGGACAAACAATAGATGAAACTATTGAGCATATTCAGAACAGAGCCTCAATCTGGATAAGCGAACAATCATAAGGAGAGATGATGAAAATGATATTTAAAAAGACATTTATATTTATGACAGTATTAATGCTGTCCGCTGTTTCGTGCAGCGATACAGCAAATAAAGCAGAGATTTCAACCGATAGTTCCCCTGTAAATTCATCAAATGATTCGCAGGGTGAAAGCACACAGGAGAAAAAAGAAGATATTACTCTGACATTTGCAATGTCGGGTAACACAAGTGGTATTGATAAAGCAATCAAAGAATTCAATGAGGCTGACAACGGTTATCAGATACAGATAAAACGCTATTTTGACCAGTTCAACGAAGACGGTTCTTCAAACGTTCTTTCAGAGGAAGAGTATCAATATAAGGACCTTGAAGTGTTGCAGGATATTATGAATACCACAAATATAGATATAGTATGCAATGCAAGTTTTATTGAAGGCGGTTATTATGATATACTTCAAAATAAAGGTGCATTTGTGGATTTATATACTTTTATGGAAAATGATTCAGAGGTTAATTCCGATTCTCTTGATATGCATGTTTTAAGCTTGAACGAAATTCATGGCAAACTTTATTCAATGCCAACTTTTTATACAATCAATGGTCTTTACGGTGAATCAAAATATGTCGGTACTAAGGAAAACTGGACATTTGATGAATTTGTTGAGCATTGGAACGCTATGCCAGTGGGAGCGACATTGATGGGTTCAACTGATAAGATGGCTTTTTTTGATGTTGTTCTCAGAAATAATCTTAACAGTTTTGTTGATTACAAAAACGCTCAAGTTCATTTTGATTCTCCTGAATTCAAAAAAATGTTAGAATTCTGTAATCAATTTGAACAAAGAAACACCGAAAAACCAATATATGACTATGATGCACCAAGTATGCTTTCATTATTTATAGCACGAGGCATAATGAATGCACATTTGTTTGATAAAGATAATGGAATAACATGGGTTGGTTTTCCATCAAATGACAAAAACGGTGCTTACCTGACAAATGCTAATTTATGCTATTCTATCTGTGCAAGTTCATCACCGGAAAAACAAAAAGGTGCATGGGAGTTTATACGCACATTTGTAACAAAAGAGTGGCAGATTGAAAATGCTATACCTCTTTTATCAGCAGGCGGAATTGATAAGGATTATTACTCCGAAGAAATAGGCTTTTGTATCAACAAAAACGCTTTTGACGAAATAGGTAAAAGACTTATAAATAAGGAATATTATCCTGAAACATTTTCTGATGGAAATGATGAATACAATACAAGGTTCCCAACAGAAAAAGAAGTCAAGGAATTACGCAGATATATAGATTCTATTGACCGTTGGGGTACGCTGGTTAGCGGTTCAATTTCTGAAATAGTTTATGATGAAGTTACTCCATATTTTGCAGGCGGACAAACAATAGATGAAACTATTGAGCATATTCAGAACAGAGCCTCAATCTGGGTAAGCGAACAATCATAAAAATGCTGGAATGATTGATTATTGCATAACTATAGGGCATCTCTAAAAACCTGTTTGATTAAAGAAAAGTAACTATTCAGTCCCCAAAGCAAATTGCCCAAGAAAAAGAGAAAACAAAGCATCAAAAGCGGTAATACCCATTTTGGCAGCGGTGGAAGTAAGCGATTTTAGTGTAAGAAAATCTTTTGCTCCCTGTTCAGATCGGAAAGTACCTATGACTTTATTTTTCATTTTAACCATACGCAGATCACGTTCAGCCTGATTATTCGTGAAAGGTACAAGGGGATTATTGGCAAAACGGCATACTTCCCCCTTGTGTGTCAAAAGACGGTCAATCAGGGCACGTATCTTACCCTTTTTCTTTTTGCCACGCTTCCCGGTTTGTTCGGAAATCGGGTTTTGTTGGATCGCTTCTTCC
>JAZSPM010000122.1:0-9777 GCA_045537455.1 Candidatus Ornithomonoglobus sp.
TAAACAATAATTTAAAACAGAAAGGATTGTATATCTCATATGGATAAATTAAAAAACAAATATACCGACGCACTTTTTGAGGCTATTTTACAGCTTGAGAGCGTTGATGAATGCTACAGCTTCTTCACTGACCTTTGTACTATTTCAGAAATAAAATCTCTCTCACAAAGGCTCGAAGTTGCAGTAATGTTAAAAAATAAACACGTATACAATGATATAGCCGCAAAAACAGGCGCATCAACCGCTACAATCAGCCGTGTAAACAGATGTATTCAATACGGCGAAAACGGTTATAACCTCGTAATAGACAGAATGAAGGAAAAGGAGCAGAATAACAAATGACAGCGTACTCGGAATTTGCTCAGATTTACGACAGCCTGATGCACCCGGACATAAATTATGAAAAATACGCAGACTATATTGAAAATCTTTTTGATATGCACGATATAAACCCTGACTTAGTATGTGACCTCGCCTGCGGAACGGGTAATATAACAATTCCTCTTGCAAAACGCGGCTATAATATGACAGGTGTTGACATATCATACGATATGCTGAACATCGCAAGAGAAAAAAGTACAGGGCTTGATATTCTGTATCTTAATCAGTCCATACAAAGCCTTGACCTATATGGTTCTATGGGAGCATTCTTATGCATGATAGACGGCTTTAATTATATACTTTCTCCAAAGGGACTTGAAAATGCCTTGAAGCGTATTAAAACCTGTTTCCTTGATACTGACGGAATCCTGATTTTCGATGTAAGCTCACGCTATAAGCTACAAAATATAATCGGCAATAATACATTTATTCATTCCGATAAAAACATTTTCTATTCATGGAGAAACAGATATATCGAAAACAAAAACCTTTCAGACATGATGCTTGATTTTTTTGTAAAAGATGATACAGGATATAAACGTTTTGAGGAACGTCATCTCCAGCGCGCATGGAGCGAAAATGAGTTAAAAATCCTTTTAAAACGCGCTGGATTTACCGAAATAAACACATACGGATATATGTCATTTAACTCTCCGGACGACAATGCCGAAAGAATTGTTTTTACTGCCAGATAAATACTAAAAAAAGTATAGAAAAACGCTGTAAATGCTTGCATTTTCAGCGTTTTTGTGGTATAATTATATTATAATGTAAATTAAGGATAAAACCCCTGCCTTGCCCATGAGCAGGGATTAAAAAATCTATTATAAAAAAACAGGGCAGAAAGGCTATTGAGATATTTATGGCTAAAAAATCAAAAGAACTTGAGCTGAATATGGAGGCAATCGAAAACCAGAAAATCGTTGACGTTGACCTTAACAGCGAAATGAAAACCTCATACATCAACTATGCAATGAGCGTTATCGTAAGCCGTGCATTGCCTGACGTCCGTGACGGCATGAAGCCTGTTCACAGACGTATACTGTACGATATGTATGAGTCTAATCTACTTTATGAAAGCGACTTTAGAAAATCCGCAACAACCGTCGGAGACGTGTTGGGTAAATATCACCCTCACGGTGACGCATCGGTTTATGACGCACTTGTACGTCTTGCACAGGATTTCTCATTAAGATACCCGCTTGTTCAGGGTAAGGGTAACTTCGGTTCTATCGACGGCGACCCTCCAGCTGCATACCGTTATACTGAGGCAAAAATGGCAAAAATTGCCGCACTTATGCTCTCAGATATTGAAAAGGAAACTGTTGATTTTGTACCGAACTTTGACGACAAGCTAAAAGAGCCTGACGTTTTGCCATCACGTTTCCCGAATTTACTTGTAAATGGTTCATCAGGTATTGCTGTAGGTATGGCAACAAATGTACCGCCTCATAATCTTACTGAGGTTATAGACGGTATTATAGCTGTTATTGACGACCCTATGATTTCCATTGATGAGCTTATGAATTATATCCCCGGACCTGACTTCCCTACAGGCGGAGTTATTATGGGTAAAAGCGGTATTCGTCATGCTTATACAACAGGTCGTGGCAGAATAATTCTTCGGGCAAAGGCAGAAATTGAAGAATATAACGGCAAAACAAGAATTGTAGTTTCAGAGCTTCCGTATCAGGTAAACAAGGCTCGTCTTGAAAGACACATCAATGAGCTTGTCCGTGACGGAAAAATCGACGGTATAGCTTCAACACGAGATGAATCTGCCGAGGAAATTCACTTTATTATTGAATTAAAGCGTGACGCAAATCCTAATGTCGTGCTTAACAACCTATATAAATTCACACAGATGCAGGATACATTCGGTGTTATCTTGCTTGCACTTGTAGACAAGCAGCCAAAAATCCTTAACCTGCGTGAAATGATTGATTGCTATATTGCACATCAGGAGGACGTTATAAAACGTCGTACCTCATATGATTTAAAGAAGGCTCAGGAGAGAGCACATCTTCTTGACGGTTACAGAGTAGTTATTGACAACGTTGACGAGGTTGTACGTATTATCCGTTCATCAAAGAGCATTCCTGATGCAAAAGAACAGTTGTCAATACGCTTTGAGCTTTCGGATATTCAGACCACTGCTATCGTTCAGATGCCTTTGGGACGTCTTACAGGTATGGAACGTGACAAGATTGAGGACGAGTATCAAGAGCTTATGGTGAAGATTGCAGAATATCAGGATATCCTTTCAAACGACAGCAGAGTTCTTCAGATTGTTAAAGACGACTTGACAGAAATCAAGAACAAATACGGTGACAGCAGACGTACTTCAATCGAAATGGTATTTGATGAAATCGACATGGAAGACCTGATTGATGAAGAAGAATGTATCGTTACAGTCACACATAACGGTTACGTTAAACGTCTGCCCGTTGACACATACCATTCACAACGCAGAGGCGGACGAGGTATTACAGGTATTACCACACGTGAAGAGGACTTTGTTGAGCATCTGTTTACCACTTCTACTCATCATAACATCCTGTTCTTTACAACAAGAGGTTATGTATACAAGCTAAAGGGTTATCAGATACCGGAAGCAACCAGACAGGCAAAGGGTACTGCTATCGTGAACCTTCTGCCACTTGAGCCGGGTGAAAAGATTAATGCAATGATTCCGATTGCTGAATTTGAAAAAGGCGATTATCTGACATTCATTACAAGAAATGGTCTTGTTAAGAAAACAGATATAATGGATTATTCAAGAATCAGAAATAACGGCTTGAGAGCTATTGAGATTGTTGAAGGAGACGAGCTTATCTGCGTTAAGCTTACAGACGGTGACAGTGAGATTATGCTTATCACTCACGACGGTCTTGCTATACGCTTTAAAGAAAAGGACGTAAGAGCAACAGGCAGAACAACCCGCGGTGTTAAAGGTATTACGCTAAAAGACGGCGATTATGTTGTTGGTGCTTGTGCAGGTCCTGTTACGGAAGGTGCTTCACTTCTTGTTGTAACTGAAAAGGGCTACGGCAAAAAGACAGAGTTCTCCGAATACCGTCTGCAAACAAGAAGTGGTAAGGGTCTGTTCACATACCGTATCACAGAAAAAACAGGTAAGGTTATATGTGCCGAGGCTGTTACAGATAATGACGACATCATGATGATTACATCAGAAGGTATTGTTATAAGAATGCACGCTGATGAAATCAGCACATACAGCAGACATACTCAGGGTGTAAGACTGATGAGACTAAACGAAGGTGTAAACGTTGTATCTACTGCACTTACAGAACGAGAAGATGAATCAGCGGTATCTCCTGATAACGAAGTCCCCGAAGATGACGGAGAAATTTTAGAAGATCCCGAAGAAGAAAAAATTGATTTAGATGATTAATACCCGAAAGGACTAATTTTATGTTATTAAAAAAATCATTAGCTGTTTTTACGGCATTAAGCCTATCACTTTCACTTGCCGCCTGCGGAGTAAAAAACACCTCCTCACCGGTCGCTACACAAAAACCTGTTGCTACTGCTACAGCTGTAGCTCCTTCAAAATCCGTTGAAGAGCTTACACAAAACAAGGAATATATCGAAATCACAGTAAATGTAAATGGCGAAGATAAAACAATGAAGGGCCAATTATACCCCGATCTTGCACCTGAAACTGTAGAGAATTTCAAAAAGCTTGTATCTGACGGATTTTACAGCGGACTTATCTTTCACAGAGTTATCCCCGGATTTATGATTCAGGGCGGCGGATACACTGAGGATATGAGAGAAAAAGATGCAGACACAATAAAAGGCGAATTTGATTCAAACGGCTTTAAAAATCCGCTAAAGCATGAAAAAGGCGTGCTTTCAATGGCAAGAACACAAGTTCCCGACAGTGCTTCTTCTCAGTTCTTTATCATGCATGAGACTTCACCGCACCTTGACGGCGAATATGCGGCATTCGGTAAAATTACAGAAGGTTTAGAGGTTATTGACGAAATTGCAAGCGTAGAAACAACATCACTTGCTAACGGAATGTCAGATGTTCCTGTAGAGCCGGTTGTAATTAAAAGTGCAAACATCATTGTTGTAGACTAAACAAATTAAGAAAGGATTTTTTGTAAAATGGCAAATATAAATATTGAAATTGAAATGGAAAACGGCGGTATCATAAAGGCAGAGCTTTATCCTGATGTTGCTCCGATTACCGTTGAAAACTTTGTAAAGCTGATTGAGGAGGATTTCTTTGCAGGTCTTATATTCCACAGAGTCATTCCCGGATTTATGATTCAGGGCGGTGGCTTTGCAGCTGATGGCTCACACAAGGAAGCTGAATCAATCAAGGGTGAATTTAATTCAAACGGCGTTCAGAATGATTTGAAGCACACAAGAGGTGTGCTTTCAATGGCAAGAACAATGTTCCCTAACAGTGCTTCATCTCAGTTCTTTATCATGCATGAGGATGCACCTCATCTTGACGGTCAGTATGCGGCATTTGGTATGGTTACAGACGGTCTTGACGTTGTTGATGAAATTGCAGAAACACCGACAGGCTTCCAAGATAAGCCAATAGAAGATCAGATTATTAAAACAATCCGCTTGGCTTAGAGCCTTGCGGATTGTTCCGTATAAGAAAGGAATTTATTATGAAAACAAGACTTTTTTTTGCTATAACTCTTACAGTATCACTGTTGACTTCATCTTTTGCTTTCGCTGATGAGCTTTCGGTTGAAATCAATGGTCAAAAGATTGATACCGAATCTATAGTAGTAAACGACCGTACGCTCGTTCCTGTGCGAACGATTTCAGAAGCACTGAACTGCGACATTGCATGGGACGGTGAAACAAAAGGCGTTAACATTTATAAAAACAACCGTATATATACAATGTGGCTTGAGCATGATACTGCTTTTAAGCTATCCCCTACCTCACTTGAAGGTTTTTATGATTTAGACACACCACCGATTATTATAAACGACAGAACAATGCTTCCACTTCGTGCTATAGGCGAGCTGTTAGGTGCAGAGGTTGGCTGGAACAACGAAACCAAAACAGCATCTCTTACGCTTGCCGTCACAGAAGAAAACAATGCCGGCATAGCTGAAAAGCTACTCGCTTACGAAAAAGCAATGAAAGAAAGCTACGAAGCATATGACAGATATGTTCATGGCGAAACAGAAAAAGTAAATGCAGTTATAAAGCTGAAAAACGGAAAAAGCATTGAGCTTGAATTATATCCTGAGCTTGCCCCTGAAACTGTAGAAAACTTTGTTGAGCTAGTAGAAAAGGATTTTTACGATGGGCTGATTTTCCATAGAGTTATAAGCGGTTTTATGGTTCAGGGCGGTGGCTATGATGTTAATGGTAAGGAGCCACAAACATCAAATATTTACGGTGAATTTATCTCAAACGGATTCTTTAACCTTTTAAAACACGAAAGAGGCGTAATCTCAATGGCAAGAACGCCCATCCCCGACAGTGCTTCATCTCAGTTCTTTATTATGCACGAGGCTTCACCTCACCTTGACGGCGAATATGCGGCATTTGGCAGGGTTACAAGCGGAATTGAAGTTATAGATGAAATTGCATCTGCCAAAACTGACAGCAACGATAAACCGATTGAGGATATTGTGATTGAGTCAGTGACAATTACTCAATAATTTTATTCAAAAAATATTACAAAAAGCTTGCAATATTATTATATTTCTGTTATAATAGTATAGTAACATATTTAAAAAACCGAAAGGAATGATTTACATGAAAAAAATTATAGCTTTATTGGTTGCGGCAGCCGCATCAATATCAATGGCTGTTTCGTCATTTGCAGCAGCTCCTACAGTATATCTTAACGGAGAAAAAATGACATTCGACGCTGAACCGTTTATTCAGGATGACAGAACATTTGTGCCACTTCGTGCAATATTCGAAGCAGTAGGTGCATCAGTTATCTGGGATCAGGATACACTTACAGTTCTTGCTACAAAGGCACAGGAGGGTGACAAAGAGGATTCATCTGTAGTTGTTCAGATTAATAATCCTCTTGCTTTTGTTAACAGCGAAGCAGTTGAGCTTGACGCTCCTGCAAGAGTTATCAACGACAGAACCTTTGTTCCTTTAAGATTCGTTGTTGAATCACTCGGCGAAAAGGTTGACTGGAATCAGGACGAGCTTAGAGTTGACATCACAACAGGTGAGGAAGCTACTGAAGAAGCAACTGATGCTGAAACTACAGAAACAGATGCTACTGAAGAGGCAACTGACGCTGAAGCTACAGAAACAGATGCTACTGAAGAAGCAGCTGATGCCGAAACTACAGAAACAGATGCTACTGAAGAGGCAACTGATGCTGAAGCTACAGAAACAGATGCTACTGAAGAAGCGGCTGATACTGAAACAGAAACTGACGAAGCTACAGAAGCTGAAACAAAATAAGCTGATAAAAAATTGTTACATAGAAAAGCTACTGATTTAATTTCAGTAGCTTTTTTAGTACATAAAAAGACTTCTGCAATAGCAGAAGTCTTTTATATGATTAGTGTTTGTTTCTCTGTACATACGTTGTATGAAGCAGCTTATGAGCCTTCTCCTTACCGGGAGCCTCAAAATACTCATCATACAGCATCTTAACAACAGGGTTTTCATGTGACTTTCTATATGGTAATGATTCATCAAAGTCATACAAAGCTTTTGCTCTTAATGCCTTCAAATCAACATTATTTCTTACACTGTCACTCTGAACAGGCTGACCGCCGCCGTTTACACAACCGCCCGGACAAGCCATAATCTCAACGAAATCATAATGTCTTTCGCCACTCTTGATACCGTCAAGAATAGCTCTTGCATTACCCAAGCCTGATGCAACAGCCACTCTTAACTGCTGACCGCCAAGTGTATATGTTGCTTCCTTTATACCCTTTGTTCCTCTTACATCTTCAAACACAAGAGCTTTCGCCTCTCCATCAAGCACAGCAGCCGCTGTTCTTAACGCCGCTTCCATAACACCGCCTGTTGCACCAAAGATTGCACCGGCACCTGTTGCTGTTTCAAACGGGTCATCGTATTCTTCATCAGGTAAATCCGCAAAATCCATACCTGCTTCTTTAATCATCTTGCCAAGCTCTCTTGTCGTAAGTGCAACATCAACATCTGCAAAATCAAATGCGTGTTCTTCCGGTCTTGTACATTCAAACTTCTTTGCTGTACAAGGAATTACACTGATTACAAACAAGTCATTAGGGTCTATTCCCTTCTTCTGCGCATAGTATGTCTTTAAAATTGCACCGAACATCTGCTGAGGTGACTTACAGGTTGAAAGATTTGCCATAAATTCAGGATACTGATGCTCTACAAACTTAACCCAACCAGGGCAGCAGCTTGTGAACATCGGCATTGTATCGCCGTTCTTTATACGCTCAAGAAGCTCTGTTGCTTCCTCCATAATTGTAAGGTCAGCTGTAACATCCATGTTGAATATACCGTCAACACCAAGACGTCTTATCGCCGTAACCATCTTACCCTCAACATTTGTACCTACAGGCATACCGAATGCTTCACCAAGAGTTGCTCTGATTGAAGGAGCTGTGAAAGCAACAACGTGCATCTTCGGATCAGCTATAGCATCCCATACTACATCAGTCTGACTCTTTTCTGTTAAAGCACCTACAGGACAAGCTACAACACACTGACCACAACCTACACAGTTTGATTCATTAAGGCTTCTTTCAAAAGCACTTCCTATATGTACTTTATAACCTCTTGCAATTTCACCGATTGCACCAACAGTCTGAATATTATTACAAGCTGCTGAACAACGGCGGCACATAATACATTTATTATTATCTCTTACGATATATGGTGATACATCGTCAATATCGCATAGTTCATTATCATTTTCAAACTTGTCTTCATCAACGCCATACTCATATGAAAGCTTCTGAAGCTCACAGTTTGTACTTCTTGCACATGACAAGCACTTTTTGTTATGTGTTGAAAGAATCAGCTCAAGAGTAGTTTTTCTTGATTTTCTTACAGCAGGAGTATTTGTATAAACCTCCATACCTTCAGCCACAGGATAAACACATGAAGCTACAAGACGGCTTCTGCCTCTTTCAACAAGCTCAACAACACAAACACGGCATGAACCTATACAGTTCACGTCTTTCAGATAGCACAAGGAGGGAATTTCAACATTAATCTCCTTTGCAGCCTGAAGAATAGTATAATCCTCCGGCACAGTAACACTGATGCCGTTTATTTTTAATGTTACCATTTTAGCTCCTCCTGTTATTTCTTCACTATAGCACCGAACTTACAGTTTTCCATACAAAGTCCGCACTTAATACATTTTGACTTATCTATCACATGAGGCTCCTTAACTGAACCTGAAATAGCATTTACAGGACATTTTCTTGCACATAAAGTACATCCCTTACACTTATCTGCATCAATCTCATACGAAAGCAGACTCTTACATACTCCTGCAGGGCAGGTCTTATCCTCAACATGAGCTATATATTCATTTTCAAAATAGTGCATTGTTGAAATAACCGGATTAGGTGCTGTCTGACCCAATGCACAAAGCGATGTAGTATGCATATGGTTACAAAGCTCTTTTATTGTCTCTATATCCTCCGTTGTACCCTCGCCCTTTGTTATCTTATCTATAAGCTCATAAAGTCTCTTTGTTCCTATACGGCAGGCTGTACACTTACCACATGATTCATCAACAGTAAATTCAAGGAAGAACTTAGCAATATCAACCATACAAGTGTCTTCGTCCATTACTATAAGACCACCAGAACCCATCATTGAGCCAAGATTGATAAGATTTTCATAGTCAACAGGAACATCTATATGCTGTGCAGGAATACATCCGCCTGAAGGGCCTCCTGTCTGAGCAGCCTTAAACGATTTTCCGTTAGGTACTCCGCCACCGATTTCTTCAACGATTTCTCTAAGCGTTGTTCCCATAGGTACTTCAACAAGACCTACGTTTGTAATCTTTCCGCCAAGAGCAAATACCTTTGTACCCTTTGAGGTTTCTGTACCCATTGAAGCAAACCATTCAGGGCCGTTCAAAATAATCTTACAGATATTTGCATATGTTTCAACGTTATTAAGTATAGTCGGTTTACCAAATAATCCCTTAACTGCCGGGAACGGTGGTCTTGGTCTTGGTTCACCTCTGTTACCTTCAATAGAAGTTAACAGAGCTGTTTCTTCACCGCAAACGAAAGCACCTGCACCGAGTTTAATATCAAGGTCAAAATCAAAGCCTGTACCAAAAATATCTTTACCTAAAAGACCATATTCTCTTGCCTGTACAATAGCAGTTCTTAATCTGTTAACAGCGATTGGGTACTCTGCTCTGATATAGATATAACC
>JAZSPM010000010.1:0-8015 GCA_045537455.1 Candidatus Ornithomonoglobus sp.
ACTGAAACTTGATGGAATGTCACCTGTTGAGTACCGTCTCGCCAAAGCTGCATAACGCAACAAAGCGACCAAGCTTGCCGCTTAGTCGCTTTGCATAAATTTTCTTTTAAATCTTTGTCTAACTTTTTGGGGTCAATTCATGTCTTAGTTTATCTCTATTATTTATTCCATTTGATTCTTTATCTATAAAAAACACACAATTTACTGCAAACGCATATTCAATTACAGGTAATCAAATTGAAGATTTAATAGGTGTTGCCACTGCTGAAATAGGATTTAAGGGTGTTAATGACCATAAAAACAAATATACCGCATGGTGTGGTCAGCTTGATCCGAGTAAATATCCTGACAATGGCTACGGCTACGAATGGTGTCAGGCTTTTGTTGGTTACTGTGCTGCTAATGCAGGAATTGAAAAAAGCATTATTCCTTACAATCCTGGAACATATACCTGTAAAAGCTTTTATACAAAGCAAGGTCTATGGCATGATAGCCAATATCATGGCGGTTCATATTCTCCAAAACGAGGTGATATTGTCTACTTTCAGTGGGACGGTTATTCTGGTGCGCCAAGTCATGTGGGGATTGTAACTGGAGCAACAGATTCAAAATTATACACTATTGAAGGGAATACCGGAGCGGATGAAGTACTTGCAAAAGAATATAGCATTGGAAGTTATGTGATACAAGGCTATTGTACACCTAATTATACTACTCGTTACAATAATGCACCTACATACAGTTTGCTTTCAGCGAACTGCAATTCTATTGCTGTAAATGAAGAAATCACATTCTATGCATCATCTGATTGTGCTCAGGGTTATACGATAGGCATAGACAACTCAGACGGTCGATACATTACGCAGGAAATGCCTGATGGACAGCTTACATTAAGATTCACTGAACCTGGCAACTATGGAGCATATGTAACTTCATATAACCCGTTAGGTTACTGTGATAGCTCGTGGATCAGCTTTAATGTATATGACTCAAAGCCTAATACAAGCAGACTGTCCGCCGATAAAACAGCAATTAGTATTGGAGATTCTGTAACCTTTACAGCATCTTCTGATGATCCCGTAAAAGGTTTCACAATAGGCATTAATAACTCAGAGGGAAGATATATCACGCAGGAAATGCCTGATGGTACGCTAACCATCACATTTGATAAAGCAGGTAAATATGGAGCTTATGTAACATCCTATAACAGCTTCGGCTATTCTGACAGTGAATGGATCACTTTTGAAGTATACGATACGAAGCCATCCTCCAGCTTTCTTTTAGCAGATAAAAAAATAGCATATGTTGGTCAGGATATTACTTTTACTGCTGCATCTGACATTGCTACAGGATACACAATAGGAGTAGATAATGAATCTGAAAGACTGATTACCCAAGAAATGCCGGGTGGTTCATTAACGCTCTCCTTTGATAAACCGGGAGAATACAGTGCCTATGTTACTTCTTATAACAGTATCGGATATGCTGATAGTCAAAGAGTTTTTTTCACTGTTTATAACACTCCACCTACCTTCAGCACGTTAAGTTCAGAATTCGATAAAGTATTAGCTAATGAACCGATCACTTTTTCAGCAGAATCCGACTTAGCAAATGAATTTACTATCGGCATTGAGCTTAATGGAGAGCGTCTTATTACTGAACGAATGCCAGAAGGACAGCTCACAAAGACTTTTACAGAACCTGGAACATATTGGGCTTATGTAACATCATCGAACGGATATGGATATGTAGATAGTAAATGGATCTCCTTCAATGTGTACGCTACCGAAGAGGATATGATATACAATGGGGATTGCAATTGCGACGGGGTATTCAATGTATCCGATGTAGTATTGCTTCAGAAATGGCTATTAGCCGTTCCTGACACTCATGTTGAAGATTGGAAGGCTGCTGACCTTTGCAAAGACAACAAACTTGATGTTTTTGATCTCTGCCTTATGAAGCGCAAATTAATCTACAAATCATAAATGATGATAGAGGAGAAAAGAAATGAAAGGAAAGAAAATATGTAGTATTGTAACGATACTTGCTATGATATTATCATTTGTTACATACATACCTATTGAAGCTGTAGCTGCTGATAATGAGCAGATTATATTTGAATATCTTACAAGGCAGCTCGGATTTAATTCAGCAGCAGCGAGTGGTATCTTAGCGAATATAGGTGAGGAATCCTCTTTTGATCCTACCAAAAATGAGAGTGTAAGCGGAGCTGGATATGGCTTATGTCAATGGACTGGTTCAAGATGCACTTCATTGATAAGCTGGTGTGGTAACAATGGCTATGCATATACATCTATCGAAGGGCAATTGAATTATCTTAATCATGAATTACAAAACAGCTATTCATCAGTATACAATACTTTGATCAGCGTACCAAATACAGCAGACGGTTCCTATAATGCCGCATATGCCTGGTGCATGGATTTTGAAAAGCCAGAGTATCGCAATAAAGTTCATGGTCAATATGACGCATATGGCAACAGCGTTGTAAATGGCGGCTATGATAAATTCAATGCATATGGTGGTAGAGCCTATAAATGCTTATCAGCAAAAATAGGCATGACCGAATCTGAGTACAGAGGATACCTTGCTAAAACCCAGTATTGGGTTAAGCACGGTGATAAGTCTGTACCTACTTGGAGCAGTCTCAGCGCTGATAAGTATACGGCTAAAAGTAACGAGGATATTACATTCTCTGCTTCGTCTGATTATGCTACAGGCTTTACGATAGGTGTTGACAATTCAAGTGGAAGATATTTAACTCAGGAAATGCCTGGAGGCAACCTGACAGTCAGCTTCCCAGAAGCCGGCAGCTATGGAGCATATGTTACTGCCTATAATTCTTTGGGATATTGCGACAGTGCATGGATCAGCTTTACAATATACGATACCAAGCCAAATACAAGCAAATTAGAAGCAGATCGAACATTGATTAGCGTTGGGGATTCCATAAACTTTACTGCATCTTCTGATGATCCAGTTAAGGGCTATACAATAGGTGTAGATAACGCCAATGGAAGATATATTACGCAAGAAATGCCTGATGGAAAGCTCACTCTAACCTTTGATGAGCCTGGACAGTATGGAGCATATGTAACATCTTATAACGATTTCGGTTATTCAGACAGCCAATGGATCACATTTACTGTTGTCGATACCAAGCCTTCGACGAGTTTCTTAGTATCTGACAAAGAAATAGCATACATTGGTCAGGAAATCACCTTTAACGCTTCATCTGATATAGCAACAGGATACACAATCGGCGTTGACAGCGAAACTGAACGTATTGTCACACAAGAAATGCCTGACGGAACTTTGACATTATCATTCAGCAAGCCAGGACAATACAGTGCTTATGTAACCTCATATAATCGTATTGGTTACGCTGATAGTGAACGGGTATTCTTTACTGTCTATGATACACCGCCAACATTCAGCGAACTTACAGCATCTTCAAACAAGGTTGTGATAAATGAACCTATATCATTTATCGCAAAATCAGATCTTGCTAATGGTTTTTATATTGGAATTAATCTTAATGACGAAAGGTACTTAACAGAACAGATGCCTGATGGTTGTTTCACAACATCATTTTCTAAGCCTGGAAAGTATTATGCTTACGTTACTTCTTCAAATGGATACGGATATGTGGATAGCAAATGGATCTCATTTACTGTTTATGCGTCTGAAGAAGAAATGATATATAACGGCGATTGCAATAATGACGGCGAATTTAATATTTCTGATGTCGTTCTTCTTCAAAAGTGGCTATTAGCCGTACCAGATACACACATGGAAGATTGGAAAGCAGCTAATCTATGCAAAGATGATAGACTTGATGTTTTTGATCTCTGCTTGATGAAACGTAAACTGATATATGGATGATTTCTCTATCTGCACATAAAGAGAAATGGGTGTATTTCATAATAGCAATGGGGACAAATCAAAATCTCCGTGGGAGTAAAATCCTACGGAGATTCTTTTTATTTGTTTATATCCTAATCATTTACTTCACGCATCAATGCCATACCGTCCTTGAAGCCAGCCTTATAAGCAGCTCTCACCTCATCAGCGGCCGAAGAACTTTGCACATCGCAGAGATCACGGAAAGCAGTCCGCTGTTCTTCGGTTAGCGTATCCTCAAACTCCTTGCAGAGTCTCTCCCATTCATCTGCGGAACGAGGGACTTCTATTGTATTCAGGCGGTAGTTATAAATCTCATCAATCATAGGGATACTTCCTTTCATTCAATGCAGTTAGTGTGAATATCGAAAAAAACTGCTCAGGAATAATCCATAATGACTGTTCACAAAAGTCCGCAGCGGAGAGATCCGTGTGTTGCTCGGTTCAACCGCCAAAATGGGTATGGGTACAAATGTACAGAAGAAGCTGATTGCAGTCCATGACCTCGATATTCCGTGGAGACCGGCTGATCTGGAACAGCGCGCCGGAAGAATTATCCGTCAAGGCAATGAAAACAAGCAGGTGCAGATCTTCCGCTATGTTACCAAAGGCACATTCGACGCATACAGCTATCAGACTTTGGAGAACAAGCAGAAATTTATCTCTCAGATCATGACCAGTAAGACTCCTGCGAGAAAATGTGATTATTCATAAAGAAGTAACATTATGAAAAAGGCAGTTCAGCAAGGTTAGATATTATTGTATTATATAAAAGTGACTACAAAAGCTACAAAATAAGTCGCATAGAAACAATTCTTTGATGTTGTTTCTTGTGCGGCTTTTTTATTACTGACAAAGCATAAATAATAGAACTGAATTGAAGTATATAAAAAGTCTTTAAGACAATGTGTAAAAAACACAAACTGAAATACTTTTTTGATACTTAAACCATTTAAATTATATAATTTAAAAATAAAACTATTGTTTTCTGATGTGAAATATGATAAAATTGTACTAAAACCGAAAATTTTCAAAAAGCAAACCTCTTTACTATGTTTTAATGTTAGAACATTGAAAAACATATTAACATCATAAATTTGTATACTTAGCATAAGTTAAATATTATTTACGTAAACACTAAAATATAAAGATTTAAGTATCTAAACGAGTTCGAATGTCTAAATTTAAATTGATAGTTAACATATGAACAAATCAATCTAAATATGCAAATATCGACAAAAACAGATGTAGATAAATCATCAAATCTGTGTACTATTTACTGAGACTTCTTTAGAAAAACAAAGACTAAATAATCAAGCGATGTTCTTAAAGCGTATTTAAAGGAAAAGAAACATAATATTACGCTATCAGAAGATAACTTCAACACAATAAAAGATAAGTACATACAAGATACACAAGAAGCCTTATTTGATAATTGGGTTAAAGAAATACGTGCAGATTACCAAATAAATTATTATCAATGAATGAGACTTTTTTTACATTTGAAAGACTAAATTAGTGAAAGGGGAATTCTCCAATGAATGAAGAAAGGAGTTATAATACCCAAGATATAGGTGAAAGTAGCTACCGCCAATATCTTGATGGTGATAAAGATAAATTCAAAGTACTTGTTGAGTATTACGGTGCAAACCTCATCTATTTCATCAACGGGTATGTGAAAAATATTTTCGTTGCAGAAGATTTGATGGAAGAAACATTTTGTGACTTAGTTTATTATAAACATCGCTATAAGGGCAAATCGTCATTTAAAACATATCTGTTTTCTATAGCACGAAATAAAGCTGTAGATTATCTTAAATCAAAAGCAAAAGCAACAATTACTTCTCTGGATGATTTAAGCGGAATAGCTAATGACGATTTAAATTTGGAGAATATGGTTGTACGCAAGGAAGAGTACAGACATCTGTATTCGGCTTTATCAAAAATAAAATATGAATACAGAAATGTTCTCTACCTTTTCTATTTTGAAGATATGTCTTATAATGAGATTGCGAAAGTTATGAAAAAGAATAATAAACAAATAAAAAATCTTATGTATCGAGCAAAGCAAACGCTTAAACTTATTATGGAAACGGAGGGATTTATTTATGAAGAATAGTAGTGAATGGCTCTCTGATATTGAAACTAAATTAAAAAGAAGAATTGAATTGCGTAATAAAAGACGCAAAGCTGTTATTCGTATAACTGGCGGAATAGCATCTTGTTCTGCTTTATTATTGGCAATAGCTGTAATCCCAAATGTTAATGAACTTTCAATTAATAATAAGACCAATAGTGATATAATATCTGAAAATAATGAAAATCATATTCCCGAAACAACAAATAATAATGAAACTATGAAAGCTGGAACAACAGCAGCTGTAAGTTGTAAAACCGAAGAAAAAACAAAAGAAATAAGTTCAACAACTCAAAAAATTAAAGAAACAACAGTTACATCTGTTGAAAATTCTTCCGAGAATTCAACAATAACTGATAGTGAAGTTACAACTGAAAATAATAATGATAATAATACAGACCCTATTGATACCGATATTTCAACAGAAGAACCAAAAACAGAGCCACAAGTTACAACACCCACATCAACAGAGCCGCCTGTTGTTCAGTCTGACTTCAAGATAAACAAAATTATTTTTCAGATTTCAGGCGCGCCAAAATACTATCCTCCCGATATGTACGACACAATAATATGGTCATATGAAGAGTTAGTCGAATACTATGCTGTAGATTTCAGAAACGCTTTTATAGAAAACGGTTTCACAGCGGATAATTGGGATGAATACAGTGTTATATTTGACAAAAACGGTAATATTGCAAAAGATACGGTCACTTCGATATATTGGGATGCCGATGGAAACAGTATAAGATTGTCAGCGAGCAGGGTTTCTGTTCCGTATGACTATATTTTTCAGTTAGAGAGCAATGAAACAAGCAATATCAATGGTGTTGAAGTATTGTTCGGTGGAATGTCAAAAACAGCAGACTCAGATGCCTATGATTCTTTCTGTGCTGATTTTGAAAAAGACGGTATCAATTATCGTATAACTGCCGATAGTATTTCAGATAAACAATTTTATTCAATCGTGGAAAGCTATATTTTATTATAATGGTGAGGGAGGTATTACTATGAAAAAGAAGCTTACAGCAATTTTAGCAGTTGCCTGTATGGGAACTGCACTTATCCCACAGACTGCATACGCTGATGAATATGTCAGAGGCGATGCAAATAGTGACGGTGTGTTCACTTTATCCGATATTGTAATAGTACAAAAATATATTCTTGGCGGTAAAATTGAAATATCTTGTATGCAGAATGTAGATTTGTGCAAGGACAATGTAATTGATGTTTTTGACCTTTGTGTATTGAAAAATGAATTTCTCTATGGTTATAATCCAAATTATGAAGCTCCGCAAGGCTTTACAGTAAACAGCATTACAAACAAAATAGCAGGAGCAAGAAAATATTTTTCACCTGAACTTTATGACAAAAAAATGTGGACTTATGCCGAATTAACGGAATATTTTGGAATTGACCTTGGAAATCTCGGCTCCGACTTGTTCGTGAATGATGATTATACTGCTGTGTTGGGCGATGAATATCCTGTTACAGTTTCCAAAGACGGTAAAGTTGCAGAAGATATGACATATATAACATATGCTAACGCTGAAGGTAAATCACTGAAAATTATGGCAGGAAAAGTATCTGCACCATACGACTGCATTTATGAATTAGACAACAAGAATATGACAACAATATGCGGAGTTGAAGTGTTGTTCGGTGGTATGAAAAATGCTGATGAATCTGCTTATGACTTCCTCTATGCTGATTTCAAAAAAGATGATATTATCTATCGCTTTGAGGCAAAAGGAATGTGGGATAAAGAATTTTTTGATATTGTCACACGTTTTGTAAGCTGAATTTATCTGATAATGCTTTGTAAGGTTTTAATGGACAAATCAGGAAATGCTGTACAGTTTCGGCTGTACAGCATTGTTCTATAAAACGAAATCAAACTATGACATATACTCCAAAACAAGAAAAGCCGTGAGAACGTCCAGAACACGTCCTC
>JAZSPM010000225.1:0-11927 GCA_045537455.1 Candidatus Ornithomonoglobus sp.
CCGCTGACATCTTGTTCTAATGTTATATTACTTTAGATGCAATATTTTGTTCTAATGTAAAACTTTGGGTAGACCAAATCACCAGCGGGGGTACCCCGCACGACTTTTGTGCCAGTTTTCTTTTTTCCTCCCTTTTGCCCCGTAGGTGTTCCTCTCTGGTGATAAATCACCCTTTTGTATTTATTATAATTAGAAAAAAGTAAAGTTTAAGATATTACAATGTACTAATGAAAAATTTTGTGTAGACCAAATCACCAGCGGGGGTACCCCGCACGACTTTTGTGCCAGTTTTCTTTTTCCCTCCCTTTTGCCCCGTAGGTGTTCCTCTCTGGCGATAAATCACCCTTTTGTATTTATTATAATTAGAAAAAAGTAAAGTTTAAGATATTACAATGTATTATTGAAAATTCGGTGGGGGAGTAAAAGTTAAAATAAAAAAATATATGTCAGTCGCAAGAAATTTGACAAAAATAGTTAAAATTAAACATTTAACATTATATACCGCCATTTGATTTACTATTTGTGATATCTGTGTAGTATTATACCGAAACTAATATTGCTAAACTGCTTTAATGTGATAAAATCAACGTATTACTGCTGTTTAAGTGGGTTGTTTTAAGTTATACCAAATTAATTTATTCTTAACAGAAATTTTAATAATACTTAACGTATATATTAAAACAAAAATATTATTCATTTTCTATAAATATTTTTGAATTAATCAATAAAAGCAATATAGTGCTAAATCAGAGCAATAATATCCCTTGAATGTGAACTGCCTTTGGAATATAATAGACATATCAAAGGAGAAACATTGCCGAAAAACAGGCAAATTTTCCTTTGCTGACAAAGATACATTTTATGTGTCCTGTGAACACGGTTTAGCAGCATTTTAGCCGTCGGTTTAAAACTCCGCCGACAAACTATGCAATGATTATTTCAAAATTGTACAAACCGCCCTTGTTAAACATTAATGCCTATAATATGTTTAATCGTCCTTTAAGAGGGCGGACTCATTGAATTGATTTTCATTCAAAGTACAAGGCTGTGCTGCGTGGGGATTCCCCAACCGACGATTTCTGCATATTGAGGGTGTGCAGAGGTCTTTGGATTAAGCGATTTTCAATGGCAATTAGAGAGGGTGCTGTTGAAGAATCGCTTTTTCTGTTTTTACGGCATTTTTCTTTGAGAAATGCCGATTTTTTATAAGTATTGGCTTTTTGTACAAAATATCATTGGAAATTATTGTTAATTTCTGAGTTTTACCGAATAGTATTTTTTGGCGGATTGTGATATAATAGGTATGATAGGACAAACTATGACTGTCCTGCACTAAGATTATATTGGAGGTAATACCAATGGCAAAACAGTATTGTTATTTATTCTCCGAGGGTAACGCAGATATGCGTGAAATTCTCGGCGGTAAGGGTGCAAACCTTGCAGAGATGACAAACATGGGTCTTCCTGTTCCACAGGGCTTCACAATCTCTACAGAGGCTTGTACAGCTTACTACGACGACGGTCGCAAGATCAACGACGAAATTATGGCTCAGATTAACGAGTATATCGTTAAGATGGAAGAGGTTACAGGTAAGAAGTTCGGCGATAAGGAGAATCCTCTCCTCGTTTCTGTTCGTTCAGGTGCAAGAGCTTCTATGCCCGGTATGATGGATACTATCCTCAACCTCGGTCTTAATGAAGACGTTGTTAATTATATGGCAGAGGCTTCCAATAACCCAAGATGGGCTTGGGACTGCTACAGAAGATTCATCCAGATGTACTCCGACGTTGTTATGGAAGTTGGTAAGAAGTACTTTGAAGAACTTATCGACGAAATGAAGGAGAAGAAGGGTGTTACTCAGGACGTTGAGCTTACAGCTGACGATCTTAAGGAACTCGCTGGTCAGTTCAAGGCTGAATACAAGGCTAAGATCGGTGCAGACTTCCCAACAGATCCTAAGGAGCAGCTCATGGGTGCAGTTCAGGCTGTATTCCGTTCATGGGACAACCCCAGAGCTAACGTATACAGACGTGACAACGATATCCCTTATTCATGGGGTACAGCTGTTAACGTACAGATGATGGCATTCGGTAACATGGGTGACGATTGCGGTACAGGTGTTGCTTTCACAAGAGATCCTGCTACAGGCGAGAAGAAGCTCATGGGTGAGTTCCTCACAAACGCACAGGGTGAAGACGTTGTTGCTGGTGTTAGAACTCCTATGCCTATCGCTCAGATGGAAGAAAAGTTCCCTGAGGCATTCAAGCAGTTCACAGAGGTTTGCTCAATCCTCGAAAACCACTATAGAGATATGCAGGATATGGAATTTACTGTTGAGCATGGTAAGCTCTATATGCTCCAGACAAGAAACGGTAAGAGAACAGCTCAGGCTGCTCTTAAGATCGCTTGTGACCTCGTTGATGAGGGTATGAGAACAGAGCAGGAAGCTGTTCTTATGATCGATCCAAGAAACCTCGATACACTTCTCCACCCACAGTTCGACGCTAAGGCTCTCAAGGCTGCTACTCCTATGGGCAAGGGACTCGGTGCTTCACCCGGTGCTGCTTGCGGTAAGGTTGTATTCACAGCTGAGGACGCTGAGGCTTGGAACGCTAAGGGCGAGAAGGTTGTTCTCGTTCGTCTTGAAACTTCACCTGAGGATATCACAGGTATGAAGGCTTCACAGGGTATCCTCACAGTTCGTGGCGGTATGACTTCTCACGCTGCTGTTGTTGCTCGTGGTATGGGTACATGCTGTGTATCAGGCTGCGGCGACATCAAGATGGATGAAGAAAACAAGAAGTTTGAGCTTGGCGGAAAGACATTCGTTGAGGGTGACTTCATTTCTATCGACGGTTCTACAGGTAATATCTACGACGGTATTATTCCTACAGTTGACGCTCAGATTGCTGGCGAGTTCGGCAGAATCATGGCTTGGGCTGACAAGTACAGAACTCTCAAGGTAAGAACAAACGCTGATACACCTGCTGATGCTAAGAAGGCTCGTGAGCTCGGTGCTGAGGGTATCGGTCTTTGCCGTACAGAGCATATGTTCTTCGAGGCTGACAGAATCGCTGCTTTCCGTGAGATGATCTGCTCAGATACAGTTGCTGAGAGAGAGGCTGCTCTTGCTAAGATTGAGCCTATGCAGCAGGCTGACTTCGAGGCTCTCTATGAGGCTCTTGAGGGTACACCTGTATGTATCAGATTCCTCGATCCTCCTCTCCACGAATTCGTTCCTACAACTGAGGCTGATATCAAGACTCTTGCTGACGCTCAGGGCAAGTCCGTTGAGGCTATCAAGAACCTTATCGCTTCACTCCACGAGTTCAACCCAATGATGGGTCACCGTGGATGCCGTCTTGCTGTAACATATCCTGAGATTGCTGCTATGCAGACAAAGGCTGTTATCAAGGCTGCTATCAATGTTAAGAAGAACCACCCAGATTGGAATGTTAAGCCTGAAATCATGATTCCTCTCGTAGGTGAGGTTAAGGAGCTTAAGTACGTTAAGGCTGTTGTTATCGCTAACGCTGACGCTGTTATCGCTGAGGCTGGCGTTGAGCTTGAGTACGAAGTTGGTACAATGATCGAGATCCCAAGAGCTGCTCTTACAGCTGATGAGATCGCTGCTAACGCTGACTTCTTCTGCTTCGGTACAAACGACCTTACACAGATGACATACGGCTTCTCAAGAGATGACGCTGGTAAGTTCCTCAACGCTTACTATGACGCTAAGATTTTCGAGAACGATCCATTCGCTAAGCTCGATCAGACTGGTGTTGGTAAGCTCATGGAAACAGCTCTCAAGCTTGGCAGACCTGCTAATCCAAACCTCCACTGCGGTATCTGCGGCGAGCATGGCGGCGATCCTACATCTGTAGAGTTCTGCCACCAGATTGGTCTTGACTATGTATCTTGCTCACCTTTCCGTGTGCCAATCGCAAGACTTGCTGCTGCTCAGGCTGCATTACGCTAAGGTAGTCAAACCTGAATTCGCACTCGTATGGGACTTCAAAATCACATACGAAATGGCGAAAAACTGGAGAAAGGCACATAATGCCTATCTCCGACAAAACCAATGGAAAGACTTGACCGTAAGGGTTTGTCTTGATGTTGGGTGATAAAGTAAACGACGCCCCTGTTCTTAGGAACAGGGGCGTTTTGTAGTAAAAAGTCTTAGCACATTCTTCGAAATTGGTTTATATTTAAACATTTGTCTGTTATGTTGACTTTTTTGGACTGTAATGGTATAATATTAATACCGATACACATGGAGGTATGCTTAAATGTCTGAATTCTTTGTAAATGATAAATATAGGGTTTTAGAATGTATGGCAAACCGTCAGATTCACGTTAATGACGAAAAAGTTGTCAAACTATCTCAACAGGAAATTGCTGATATATTACATTTTACTAAAACAAAAGTAAATACAATTATCAGTGAATTAAAAAGTAATAATTATATTGTTCAGCTTAGCGCACGTGGAAAATACGCTCTTACTGATAAAGCAAATGAAGAGTTGAGATTAATGAGTAACAAGGAGGGTGCATAATGAATACTAATACAATGCCTTTAGAAGCCGATACCAGAGTACTCATTGATAGAAGTCTTGAAAATCTCGGCTGGAAATTAAAAGGAAAAGAAAAAAATGTTTTTTATGAACAGCCTAAAACCGAAGCTGAAAAAAAGAAGCTTGGTGGAAAAAGACCTGATTATGTTCTTTATTCCAAAGAAAGTGATAAACCTCTTATTGTCATTGAAGCGAAGAAGAAAGGTGCTCGTATAGATACGGCCTTAGAACAAGGTATAAACTATGCAAGGGCTATAGAGGCTCCTCTTGTATTTGCTACTGATGGTGTGTTTTGTAAAGCATTTCATACTGTAGCGAATAGACCACCTATTCTTAATGGCGAAGAAGTAGATGAATTCATGCGTGAAGCACTAGCTTTGCGTTATTTGACGTCTTATGAAGTAAACACTGTAAGTCCTAAAGTTCAATACGACCGTAAAGAACTTATAAGAATTTTCGATGAAGCAAATAATATGCTTCGCGGAGAAGGTCTGCGTGCTGGAATTGAACGTTTTGGCGAATTTGCAAATATTCTTTTCTTAAAACTGATTAGCGAGAGTGAACAAATCAAACGCGAAAGCGGTATCAAAACCAAGTTTGACGTTGCTTGTAGTTGGGATAGCATTAAGCAAATTCCTTCCTCCACTCGTATCGAATATATAAACAAAACAGTATATGATAAGCTGAACGCTCTGTATAATACCGACATTTTTACACCATTGCAAATTAGGGATGCAAGCATCTTAAAAGAAATCATGGATAAGCTTGATCCTCTTATGCTTACCGATGTAGATAGCGATGTTAAGGGCGATGCTTTTGAATATTTCTTAAAGGCTTCCACATCTACAAAAAACGATTTAGGTGAATATTTTACACCTCGACATATTGTAAAAACGATGGTGCGCTTGGTTAATCCTCAGATTGGTGAAACCGTGTATGATCCCTTCTGCGGAACGGGTGGATTCTTAATAGAAAGCTTCCGCTATATTTACAACAATATGGCTAGAACAGAAGCTAATCTAAAAACATTGCGTGAAAGCACGGTTTACGGCAATGAAATCACAAATACTGCTCGTATCACAAAAATGAATATGATTCTTGCAGGTGATGGACATAGCAATATTGAGATGAAAGATAGCCTTGCGAACCCTATTGACGGAAAAACTACCTACGCTGACGAAAATGGCAATGTTCATCATAATGGCTTTGATATAGTGCTAGCTAATATGCCATATTCTCAAAAAACCAAACACGGTAGTCTTTATGATTTGCCAAACACCAATGGCGACAGCATTTGTGTTCAACATTGTATGAAGGCGATTAACAGTGCTGCTGAAAACGGAAGAATGGCATTGGTTGTACCAGAAGGATTCTTATTCCGTAAGGACTTAGCCAAAACTCGTGAATATTTATTGAATAATTGTCAGTTGCAAAGTATTATTTCTTTGCCTCAGGGCGTATTTCTACCATACACAGGTGTTAAGACGGATATTATTTACGCAACGAATGTCAACAAAAAGATTAAAGCATCAGAAAAGAAAAAGAACTTTTGGTATTTTGACGTAAAGAGCGATGGATACACGCTTGATAACCACCGTCGTAAGCTTGAAACCCCCAGTGATTTGTCAAAATATGAAGAATACCGAAAGTTAGACCAAGAGCAGGCTGACGATATGCTTAAGGTTGGTTTTGAAGTAATTCCTCTTGATAAAGTTCGCCAAAACGCTTTTGTTTTGGTAGGTAGCAGATATAGAGTTCCAACACCGTTAAGCGCTAATTCTTATGCAATGACCAAACTAAGTGATGTAGCAAATCTGATTAGGGGCATTTCATTCCCCAAAAGTGCTCAAAGAACTATCCCTGATGCTACATCTCCCAGAGTAGTAACCACAAGAGCTGCGCAAACAGATGGTATCAATTTTGATAAGATTGTCTATATCGATGATAATTATCTCAAGGAGGACAAACTAGTAAAAAAAGACGATGTCTTGTTTTCTCTGGCTAATAGCTTAGATTTGGTTGGCCGTGTAACATACGTAGACGATGATTATCAAAATTTGACTTTTGGTGCTTTTATGGGGCTCATCCGTGCAGATCGAACGAAAATTCACCCCGAGTATTTGTTTAGTATATTGCAGTCTCAAAATGCAAAGAATTATTATAAGAGTATTGCCAAAACCACTACTAATATTTCAAATATTACGTTTGAAGACTTGGGTAATTTTGTGTTCCCGTTGCCGTCTTTAGAAGAACAAATGAAAATTGTATCGGAGATCAATGGCTATAGACAAATTGTAAGGAGTGCACAAACTGTTTTGACCAATTATGTGCCCAAAATAAGTTGCTCTTCTGCTGAATATATGGCATTGGAGGATATTTCGATATTCAAGCCATCTAAAGAAGAAGTTAAAGATATTTCTGATGATACTTTCGTTTCTTTTGTTCCGATGGCAATTCTCAATACATTCGATGCAGCATTTTCAGCAACTGAGGAACGAAAAATTTCAGATGTTAGAACCGGCTTTACTTACTTCAGAGATAACGATATTCTTCTCGCAAAGATTACTCCTTGCTTTGAAAATGGGAAAGCAGCTATTGCTCGAAATCTGACAAACGGTATCGGCTTCGGCTCAACAGAGTATATCGTAATTCGAGCTAACACTTCTCTCGTATATCCGGAGTGGATTTTCTATCACATCAACACACCCAAATTTATTGATGGTGGGAAATCGTTTATGACTGGCACTGCTGGTCAACAGCGTATTGACATTAACTATGTCAAACAGTATCGAATTCCCGTTCCGGCTCTTGAGGAACAGAAGAAAATCCTTGACCAGATTAGTTATGAACAATCTCTAATTGAGCCATCTAAGCAGCTCATAAAGGTTTTCACTGAAAAAATTGAAACCCGTATAAAGGAAGTCTGGGGTGAGTAAAAGTGTCTGATGTAGTTGATTATACAGAGGTACCATACCTACAAGAAATACTAAATTATCTTCCTATTAATCCCGCCGATGAAGAGGATGTTATCAATTACATTCAAAACATTACCAATCTCATTGCGGTCAATTACAAATATGAGCAATATCAATTTGCTTATTTTGGTATTCACTTGTTGTATATGACTTATATCTATTGTACGGCGTGGAAAATCGGACAAATTGAACCTATTCGTTATAAAGATGTTATTGTTTTTGCACGACCGTACAATGGCAGAGAAAGAGATTTCAACATTGAAGAAACTGAATCGATTTTTGCATATAGTTTAATGCCAGAAAAAGAAATTGCTAAATTGTTTACCGTTATTGAACTTGATAAATCTCAAATTTCTATTGTGAGCAACCTTGTTGATATGAGAAATGAAATGGCACACGCATCAGGGAAGTTTGATATTCTCACAGAAGAAATCTTTGAAGTGAAAGCCAACAATGTTCTTACTTCAATGAGAAATATTCACAGATGCATGAATAAGTTTATTCGCAAATGGTATGAACAGGTATTGTTAAGTTTTTGCAAAGGAGAATTTGAAGGTTACGATGAGCCTAGGGATGTTATTATTGAACAAATGATACAGTCTTTTAAGCTTTCTACTACCGAATTGCTTATTTGTAATGAAATGAGCGTTAGTGGATTGATAACTGAACATCGTGGTTATCAATCCAAACTCAAAAATTTCAAGAAAGTTATAAATGACTATTGTCAAGAAATGGGTTACATATAAAATTAATATGGTTATTGAAAATATATACAATCCATTATTGCTGAAAATGCTATTATAGCAAAGGTGGTAAAAATGAGTAACGAGCTTATAAATCCTGTTATCAGTGAAATAAAAAACATACTTGACGTATCAAGACAAAATGTTGCAAGAACAGTCAATAACGAGCTGCTTGTAGCGTACTGGAAAATCGGCGAAATTATTGTGCGTTATGAGCAGAATGATAATCTTCGTGCAATCTACGGCGAACAGACCTTAAAGCAACTTTCAAAAGCACTTACTGCTGAATTTGGCAAGGGATTTTCCCGTTCAAATTTACAGAATATGAGATTATTTTATCTTAACTTTCAAATTTGCCAGACAGTGTCTGGCAAATTATCATGGTCGCATTATTGTGAGCTTTTAAGCATATCGGACGAGAACAAACGCAGTTTTTATGAAAAAGAAGCAATCAATTCCAACTGGTCTGTCCGTGAAATGAAACGTCAGATAAACACAGCTTTATATGAACGCTTATTGCTTTCAAAAGGTGATTTTAACAAGGAACAGGTGCTTGCACTTGCAACTAACGGTGTAGAAATCACAGAGCCTGCCGACATAATAAAAGACCCTTATGTGTTTGAATTTCTCGGCATTTCCGAAGATAAACCTGTTATGGAGAGCGACTTGGAAAAAGCTCTCGTCGAACAGATTGAAAAGTTTTTGCTTGAACTCGGACGTGGATTTATGTTTGTTGGAACTCAGCAGAGAATTACAATCAACAACACCCATTATTATGCCGATATGGTGTTTTACAACAAACCGCTGAAATCGTATGTCATCATAGAGCTAAAAACTACAAAGCTTATGCCCGAAGCGGCAGGCCAGCTCAATATGTATTTGAATTACTATGAAAATGAAGTCAACGATGAAGGCGACAACAAACCTATCGGAATAATTCTTTGCACCGACAAAGATGCTTTGACTGCCGAATACGCTCTCGGTGGATTGTCAAGTAATATTTTTGCTTCAAAGTACACATATTATATTCCGCAGAAGGAACAGCTCATTGCCGAGGTGGAAAAGGTAATAAGCCGTTGGCACGAAGAAGAATAAAACCGAAACCTATTTCAAAAATGCCAGACACTGTCTGGCAAATTCAAAACAATAATCCGCCTGAGCCGTCAAGGAGAGCCTTTGACAATTCGGGCGGTTATCTTTTTTTCTGCCTGAGAGAATAATTTTTTCATTCCAAGTGAAAAAGTTTCAGATTGAACAAACTTCATTTTTCCCGAAGCGGCGCTAAGGGCGCACTTATATACCATCACTGATGGTATGTGCGTTCTGCGAAGCTTTTTTGAAAAGGTTAATCATTCATTTTTTCAAACTTAGTTGACAGCAAGCATCGCCTGTGTATAGACAAAGGCACGATTTTGAAAAATCGGTATGTTAGCTCTCTGGCATTAACATTGAGAGCAAGCATATGATTTGAGGCCACACTCGGCATTTTTTCATCGGGATTTGAAAAAATAAATGCTTGCACTCAACTTTATTTTGTTGAGAGCAAGCATCGCCTTTGTAGCCACACAGTCATTTTTTGCTATCTATGCTTTCTGTAACTTCGTTGACAGCAAGCATAGCATTTGTCTATACACTCCCCACTTTTCTCCGAAAATCGTCAGTGCAGACAAACGCAAAAACTTGTTGGGAGAACCCAAACCCCTCGACAGAAAATCTTGCTTTTGCTCGATTGAAAAGTATAATGAAAAAGCCGTTGTGCAATAAAAACACAACGGCGAATTTTTATATTCAGGGGGTGCGTAACGAAACGGAGCGATTATAATATAATCAATGCTCACTTCTTTTTATAACAAAGCATTCAGCTATTTTAGCAAAGCCTATCTTCTCTGCTAATTTAGCGGAAGCAAGGTTTTTATAATGGCACGCCCAGACAGGTTTCTTATTATGTTCCAAGATATATTTTAACATAGCTTTTGAAACAATTGCGGCAAATCCTCTGTGCTGATAATTCTCTTGCGTTTCAACTCCGATGTCTATTTCGTTGTCGCTGACAGCAGCAGAAAATGCCCAAGCTGCAATTTCTCCATTTGTTATAACACAGTATCCTTTGCCGTTTGAAAGAAAATCATTTGCGTTGCTCCAAGAAAAATACGGTGTAATTCTCCCTTCCATTTTTGAGAGAATTTCTGCGTCAATAGTCCTTAATTCACAGTCAGATGGCAAGTCAGGTATTTCAGCGGAGACCTTATTAAATTCAAAAAAGTATCTGCGTTCAATATCAATATTTTCTTTATCACTGAAAAAAGACTTTATTCTTTCTTCATCAGTAAATAAAATAAAGCGACGCGGATTTATTTCGTTCTTGTCAGAAATGATATCATATATTTCCTCAAGAAAAGTCTTATCATATTCACCCGAAATAAATGCAAATCCGCTGTAATGCCAAAAAAGCACTGTCTTACAGTCTGTCCTTGAACTCACAAAAATATCTCCCTGCTGATAACCCTCAGCAATAGAAAGCAGGTAAACATTTCCACATTTACATTGCTGAGCATAAGGAATATAGTCGGAGTAGTCTTTAAAATCCACTTTAATCATAACCGCACCTCTCTGACTTCTTGAATACAATCATTATACCACATTTTTCTCGAAAATTCAATCACATCCGACAGGTGCGTAACAAACTGCGCCGTTATTTTCCGAGGTGCGTAACAAATCGGGCAGGCGTTTTTACCGTGAGACTTTTTTGGGACTTTTCTGAGACTTTTTTGAGAAAAAATTGGGACAAAAATGGAACACTTTTGGTACTGACTTTTATATTTTCGTCTGTTATAATGAAAACATCAAAACGTTTTGAATACAAAAATCCTAAAGGAGGTGCGTAACAAAACGGTCATCTAATCATTATTCCGTTAAACCTTGTCCGACAAAATAGTATTCCGATACCGTTTCACCCACATACGCAAGTATGTCAGCGAATGCTGATTTCATCTGAAAGAGGGTATGTTCAATGGAAACAACCAATGAAGCGGTTAACTGTACAGAGTACACAAAGAACTGAACACTGTTCTCACTAAGGTTAAGGACAATGAAGAAGCATTTGTGAAATCTGCCCTTGAAAAATCGCAGACCGACCGCTCCTCAGAGTTGAAAAAGGCGGCAAAAACGCTCAGTGCATCCGAAAAGAGAACTGCAGAGCTTGACCGCATATTTTCAAGACTTTACGAGGATAACATCAGCGGAAAGATTTCCGATGAACGCTTCAAAACGATGTCTGCCGCCTATGAGGACGAGCAGAAGAAGTTGAGAGAGCTTGTATTGGAGCTTACAGCATTTATGGAAAAATCTCAGCAAAAAGCTACCGAAACGGCACAGTTCATACAGATTGTTCAGAAGCATGAAAAAGTCACGAAGCTTACGCCTGAGATAATGCACGAGTTGATTGAGAAAATCGTCGTTCACGCACCCGACAAATCAAGCGGCAGAAGAAAGCAGAAAATCGAAATCCATTTCAGATTTCACGTTGCAACGTCTATTGCTGTCGCCGACAGTATGGACTACGATAAAAAGAGAAAGGCTGCGTAGGTTTTTCCTACGCAACCTTTTACTACATATTTGAATACTTCTTTATGAC
>JAZSPM010000109.1:0-8890 GCA_045537455.1 Candidatus Ornithomonoglobus sp.
TAATTCCTCGATGCATATCATCTCATACTGTCCTCGTTCTTCTGCTTTTGTTGCTAGCATTTCCTTCACCTTCCCTTTTATTATATTATACCACATTTATGCAAAAAAGCCAAGCTTTCGCTTGACTTTTTCGACAGACTGAAAGCCCGATTTTCGGGCTTACATATTGCTTTTTCATAAAAAATGTGGTATAATATAGAAAAAAGAGTGCGAAAATATATATTTTTAGGATCTTTATATGGTGTAATGAAGTGTACTTTTGAGTGAAGAATATTCAGTGCGATGTTGTGAAAAAGTGTATTCTTTATAATCAATATGAAAGGATATAAACATTATGATTTTATCAGATAATGAAACAAAGGTCGATTTGCTAAATAATGAAGCAATAGCCAAGACTATTGTAACACTAATAAAAGAAAGCAAAGATCAACCAATCTCTTTGGGTATACATGGTGATTGGGGTGCTGGAAAATCTAGTATTTTGGAAATGGTAGCTGAGAAAATTACAAATGAGCCTAAGACCAATGAGGGTAAATTTTCGTGCATACGGTTTAATGGATGGAAACATCAAGGATTTGAAGATTCGAAAATCGCTTTGATGAGTGCAATTGTCTCTGAACTGATAGAAAAAGAAAATTTAGGACATAAGGCCGAAGGAATTGTAAAAAAATTGTGGAAGAACATAAATTGGATGTCTGTTGCGAAAACAGCTGGAAAAACAGCATTAGGTATTGCAACTGGAACAGCTCCTATTGCGATTATGTCATCTGTATTGGATAAACTTAAGACGATTGGAAAAACCGAAGAAGGAATATCATTTGCAGTAGATGCAATTGGCGGCTTCCTTAAAGATGCAAAAATTGAAGAAGATACATCAAGCAATACTGAGTTTACAGAATTTCAGAAAAACTTTAAAGATTTACTTGATGAAGCAAAAATCGAAAAATTGGTAGTGTTGATTGATGATTTGGACAGATGTTTGCCAGATGTTGCAATAGATACGCTAGAGGCAATTAGGTTGTTTATGTTTACGGGAAAGACAGCTTTTGTAGTTGCAGCTGATGAATTTATGATTCGTTATGCAGTGAAAAAACATTTTCCTGATGTTATCGATGAGAATAAATTTAATGCAGGATCTGGATTCGCAAATAAATATTTAGAGAAGCTAATACAAGTTCCTTTTAGAATTCCAGCTTTAGGTGAGGTTGAGGCATGCAATTACATACTGTTGCTTATGGTCGGATCTGTATTGGGTTCAGAGAACGAACGCTACAAAGCACTTTGTAGAGAGGGCATAACTCGAATTCAAAAACCTTGGGATGTAAAAAATTTTACAGTTACTGATGTATGTGCTTTATTAAAAGAAGATTATGGTAAAGTTGAGAACGAAGTTTTGATTGCTACTCAGATTTGTCATATTTTATCTGATAATACAGATGGCAATCCAAGAAAAATCAAACGATTTGTCAATATGTTGCTTTTAAGATATGAAATAGCCAAAAATCGAGGATTTGGAGAAGAAATAGATATGGCTGTTTTGGCAAAAATGATGTTAGCAGAATACTATGTTCCTGACTTTTATAAAAAGTTACCAAGCCATTTAAATAGTTCCGGAGTATGGAATGAATTTGCAGATGTAAGAGATTCTATAAAAAGTGCAATTGAAGATAACGAAACGTTGGATGTTGAAGATAAATGGTTTGATACGAATAAGATTGGGAAATGGATTTTGTCTGACCCAGATATCGAAGGAATAGATTTAAGACCTTATTACTACGCATGTAAAGAAAAAATTGATTATTTCTCTGGCAGAGTAGATTCAAATGATCTTTCTGAAATCGTTGACATATTATTTGGTCAGGAGATGACAATTGCTCAGCATGATGATAAGTTGAAAAATCTCACTGATCAGGAAGCGGATCAAGTGTTTGAAGTTGTTACTCAGAAAATCATAGAAAAGGGACAATTTGAAAAAAAGCCAAGTGGCATAGATGGTTTGATTTCTTTAGTAAAAAACAAACCTTCTTTACAAGATAAATTAGCTACTTTTATTTCTGTAATTCCAAAAACCAACGTAGGTCCTTGGATTTTAACGGGTTGGGATAGAGCAATTCCAGAAGGTACGCCAGCACATAATAATTTGAAAAAATATATTTCTGAATTAGGCGTTGAAGGGACACTTGTAGTTAAAACTGCTGTAAGACAATTGGAGGGAATAAAATAAATGGGTACATCTACACACAATATAGGACAGAAGGGCTCAACACCATTGGTTCCTTCGTGGTTAGATCAGCAAGATACAACTGATGACAATGTTTTAGAAACTGAAATTCCTCCATTAGGAGCTAATGATAGATTCACTGTTCCTAGAAGCGAGTTTACAAGGTACATAAATTCGGGAGGGCGTGATTCTAGTCAAGGGAGAAAAAGTATTTCAAACTATATAAAAAATTCTCTTGGCGGAAGTTCCAATGCAACAAAACGATTAGGTGCAGCGCAAAGCAGTTCTGCAAGATTATTATCAATAGCAGCTATATACTCTTCGGGTGGTGCTAGTGCTGTTGAAAAGTTTCTATCTTTATCAGATCTTGCGCATAAAAAAGCTGCAGATGTATTTATCGCCATTACTGATTTTGTCTGTCCTGACGGAGGAACACAGGATGAAGGAATAGCTAGATCAGCATATATCTCTGCAATTGAGGAATCTCCTGAAATTGCAGAAGTGCCATTTGAAAGCTTAACTCAAGAACAAATGATGGTTATTGTTGAGAGAAGTATGGCAAATGTTATATTCGAGAGGTTAACCAATGATATAGGAAATAAGATAATCATGCTTCCAGAGGATCGGGTAACCTCTGATTGTTTGGTGGAACAAATAAAAGATTTTGTGAGAGGATCAATTTCTGATGCAATCACAAAACTCGGTGTTAATGTTGAAGGTATGTCCCATACACAGTCTAGAAAGATTGTTAATGATATTTATAAGACAGCCTATGAAATAATGATTAGTATAGGAGAGGAAGAATGAATCGATACAAATTGAGAGCCAAATATGATATCGAAAATATAAGCTATCAGAAAACAGATGATCAGATGATTGTTGATGTACCGTTACTAAATTCCGAGAAATTGCGGTATGGTTTACAGCACATTAAAAACAAATTGTGGCAGGATGGAATATTTCCGACGGAATTAGGCTTTGATATAATGGTTTTATCTACAATGGTGTATATGGCGGATACGAGAATATCAAGAGTAGAGCATGGTCAAGACTCTTGGACACGAGAAATAGCTATTGAACTGCCAGTAAATGATGTAGAGTTATGGAAACCACAAATTCCATTAGTTGAGAGAATGTTAAAATTTCTTACAGGGGACATTTGGCGATTGGATGTGGTTGAAAGAACGTATACTTTTGAATCAAAAGATATTGTTTGTCCTAGAACAAGCAAATATGATCGAGCATCACTATTTTCGGGTGGGATGGATAGTTTGATTAGTACGATTAACTTCATGGAGGAAGAAAAAAACACTCTGTTGATAAGTCATGCAGGTGACGGGTTCACAAAAAATGCACAAAGCAACATCTTGAACTGTTTTAATCAGATTTATCCAAATATTCTTCATAATCGAATGGACTTATGGATGGTATTTCCTAACTGTTACATTCAAGAAGGCGGAAATGATAATAATACGAGAAGCAGATCGTTTCTATTCATCGGATTTGGATTATTTGTCTTAACTGGTGTAGACAACATAAAGGAATTACTGGTTCCTGAAAATGGATTAATTGCACTGAATGTGCCGTTGGATGTAACAAGAGTAGGATCGTTTAGCACGCGAACAACACATCCATTTTATCTTGGCCTTTGGAATGAATTATTGACAAACTTAGGTTTGGATATGAAGGTTAATAATCCGTATTGGAATAAAACAAAAGGTGAAATGGCCTTGGATTGCAAAAATAAAGATGTTTTATTTCAAACAATGAAATTGTCATGTTCTTGTTCATCGCCAGGTAAAGCTAGATGGATAGGTTTAGGTCAACAGCATTGCGGTTATTGTGTTCCCTGCATTATTAGGAGAGCTGCAATGCATAAAGCTTTTAAGTCGGATAGTACAGTATATACTGTTACTTCGATCGCAGAGATGCAGAGAAAAAGTTATTTGGGAATGGGAGTTCAATTACGATCATTCCAATATGCGATAGATAAAATTAAAAATAACCCTAGTGCCGCAAAGTTATATATTCATAAAACCGGACCGTTAAAACAAGATGAAAAGTACCTTTATGAATTGTCTGAAACATACAAAAGAGGACTATTAGAGGTGGATACATTTATTAAGGATAGTCTCGCTCAAGAGGGAGAAAAACATGATTTATGATTCGCACTGTCACATCGATCTTACGCCAAACATGATAGAAATAATACAAACAATGCGAAAATCACAAATTGGATTATTTGCTGTCGGAACAACTCCAAAAGCATATATTCACGAGCTTGAATTGTGTAAATCAGTTCCGTCTATTCATGTAGGGCTTGGGATGCATCCGCAATTGCTTTCTACAGGCTATGATGATATGCTTCTTTTTGAAAAATTGATACCATCAAGTCACTATATTGGTGAAATCGGTTTGGATTTCAGTAAGAATTATATTCATCTGAAGGAGAAGCAAATTGAAGCGTTCGAACGAATAATTCAAATGTGTGAATACTATGGAGAGAAGGTTGTTTCTATTCATTCCTTAAAATCAGCAAGCAGTGTAATAGAGATAATTCAAAAAAATAAGGTCAGCAATAAAAATCGATATTTACTACACTGGTATACAGGTACAATGTCTCAATTAAGAAAAGCTGTAGAATTGGGATGTTTTTTTTCCGTTAATCCTAAAATGTTAAAAACTAAGTCTGGTGTTGAAATAATAAAAAACATTCCTGCAGATCGTATTTTGTTAGAAACAGATGCACCGTTTGTGAAACAGTGCTTATCTGTACAATTAATTGAAAAGGAACTGAAAGAAATGCTTGGTAATATATCACACATACTTGGAAAGGATATTTCTAAAATTGTAGAAGAAAATGGAGAAAGTGTTTTCATTTATAATTGATATATAATTTTTATGAGTAAGCAATATGCCTAAAGAGTCTCTCATGTGAGAGGCTCTTTTTATATCCCCGAAGGAGGTGAGACCATGCCATATATCCCATACACCGACGAGCAGAAACAGCTCGCAAACAGCGTAGATCTGCCCACATTTCTGAGAATGCGAGGTGAGAAATTAGTCCCCGTGGGTAGAGAGTTCAAGCTTGTCTATCACGATGGATACGGCAAGCACGACAGCATTACCATCAGCGGTTCTCAGTGGTATGACCACAAGAACCAAATCGGCGGCGGCCCGCTCAAATTCATGCGTGAACATTACGGGATGAACTTTCAAGAGGCAATGCAGGCTCTGCTCGGTCACTCTGCTCTGCCATTGTCACACGAGGTTCAGCCTGTTATGGCAAAAGAGAAACAGGAGTTCAGGCTTCCCGAAGCCAACGACAATATGCACCGTGTCTATGCCTATCTCATCAAGCAGAGATTCATTGCACCGGAGATCATCACCCACTTTGCAAAGCGAAAACTGCTCTACGAGGACAAAAAACACCACAATGTCGTGTTCGTAGGCGTGGACGGCAGCGGAGTCCCAAGACAGGCTCACAAGAGATCTACAACCACATTCGGAAACAGTTTCCGACAAACAATCGAGGGCTCGGATACCAAATACAGTTTTGCTTATTTCGGCACATCTCAAAAGATCTTTGTGTTCGAAGCCCCCATTGATCTGATGTCATTCCTGACGCTATATCCAAAGGATTGGAAACAGCACTCATATATTTCCATGAACGGTGTGTATGAAAGTGCCATGCTGACTGCACTGGAAGAACATCCGAATCTCACCGAAATCGTTATTTGCACGGACAACGACGAAGGAGGTATCGATGCAGCTGACAGACTCACGGATATTCTGAGAAATCACGGATATACCCAAATAGAGAGAAACCTGCCGACCATGAAAGACTGGAATGAAGTGCTGAAAGCACAGAATGGTACAGAAGCATTGCCGGCTGTCTCGCATAAAAGAATTGAATTGTTCCGACAGCAGGTGCAGGAACTTACTTACCTGCGATTCCGTCCAGAAAAAATTACTGCCACATTCCAAAACAGACAATATAAATATCTCGCCGAGTATGCTCTTGCAGGCTCGGCTTATTTTATTGGTGGTAGTGAGGATATGTTCCGAAAGCTGAAAATGAAGCTCACAGATGAGTATCGTGCCTATAGTGACAAGGAAAGAATGCTCTCAAAAATCGACAATCTGAAAGCAGCATATACCGCTGTATGTCAGAATCTGAAGCTGGCTGCCAGAACCCATGAGCAATCCGTACACACAGCTAAACTGCTGTATGAACTTGCTGATTGTGCTCTCCGATGTGAAGTGGAGCAGTCCATGCAGACAGTTGAGGATGAAATTGTGGTAACCGAAGAATGCTCCGAAAGTATGAGCATTGGGTATGGTTAGTTGCTTTTTCTGAAGCAATATGGTATACTGATAAAAACGATGTGTTACAGAGGAGTAGAAGTCCATGTCAAGGAAAAATCACAAAGTAATAGATGGCAGACTGTTTCGGACAGATAAGACAATTCGGCATCTGAAAGGCAAACAGCTTATGAAAATCACTTCATGGCTTAAATCAGAATTTTTCCGTACAGCCGCCGAAAAACAGAGAAAGCCCACAAAACAGGAAGTTGATGAGATTACAGATATCGTATATATGAAAATTGAAGAAGCACAGATATGGATTCCGTACCATGAAGTGCGGCGATATATGAGTTCCAAGCAGACAAAATTCTGGAATCAGTGGGTAAAACAGAATCAGCAGAACAACGAGCATGGCAGTGAGTAACTGCTGTGCTTTTGTTTTTGTCATCAGGATAGTGACGCAAAGTCATTAGAAAGAGAAGTATACAAAGGAACAGAATAGATAACCTCAGAAAGAAGAATCTATTCTGTTACAGAAAAAGGAGTTGAAGTTTTGAGTGAAAGACAAACAGTTTTAATCGGCGTTCTGGTTGTGGTGTTCATAGCATTTATTGTTATTATGAACCTGCTGGACAACTACAGCCTGAACGGAATCAAATCAAAGAAGGTCGGAAATGGCCAACATGGAACCGCCCGCTTTGCAACAGGCAGCGAGATCAAGAGGACTTTTTCCTCTCTGCTGTTTGAACCTGAGTTGTGGAGGCAAGGCAAGAATCTCCCAAAAGTACAGGGAACCATTGTAGCCTGTCGAGGAAGTGAGAAGAAAACCACAGCCCTTATTGATACAGGCGATGTGCATACGCTTATGATTGGAGCAGCGGGAGTAGGAAAAACCGCCTTTTTTCTGTATCCGAACTTAGAATTGGCTTGTGCTTCAGGTATGTCATTTGTCTCAAGCGACAGCAAAGGCGACGTTGCTCGAAATTACGGAACTATCGCCAAAAAATACTACGGCTATAATGTTGCTGTGCTTGATCTGCGTAACCCGACCAGATCGGATGAAAATAACATTCTGCACCTTGTGAACAAGTATATGGATGAGTATCTCTCCGACAAAACAAATCTCTCAGCAAAGGCAAAAGCAGAAAAGTACGCCAAGATCACAGCGAAAACCATTATCAATATCGGTGGTGGCGACGGAAATTACGGTCAGAATGCGTATTTTTACGACGCAGCAGAAGGGCTTATAAGTTCTGTGATATTATTGCTTGCTGAGTTCGGCGAAAAGAATGAACGCCATATCGTGTCCGTGTTCAAGCTGATTCAGGACTTGCTTGCAAAATATCAGCCATCCCCAAAGGCAAATCCACAGATGTATTTTACAAAGCTGATGGAGAAATTGCCCTCCGAGCATAAGGCAAAATGGCTGGCAGGTGCGGCTCTTAATTCCGCAGACCAGGCAATGCTTTCTGTTATGAGTACCGCATTATCCCGTCTCAACAGCTTTCTGGACTCCGAGATGGAACAGCTTTTGTGCTTCAGTACAGCCATTGACGCAGAACGTTTCTGCAGTGAAAAATCAGCAATTTTCATTATACTTCCGGAGGAAGATACAAGTAAGTATTTTATGGTAAGTCTGCTGATTCAGCAGCTGTACAGAGAAATACTTGTTATCGCTGATGAGAATGGTGGCGCACTGCCGAACAGAGTCATGTTCTATTGTGACGAGTTCGGCACCTTCCCGAAAATCGAGGGTGCAGAAGCTATGTTTTCCGCAGGACGTTCCAGAAAAATATCCATTGTAGCGATTATTCAGTCCTTTGCACAGCTAGAACAGAATTACGGAAAACAAGGCATGGAGATAATAACAGACAACACACAGCTGACGGTGTTCGGTGGCTTTGCTCCGAATTCGCAATCGGCAGAAGTGCTATCAAAAGCACTTGGTGAACAAACCGTTCTGTCAGGTACAGTATCCCACGGCAGAGAAAAAAGCCAATCCCTACAGATGATTGGCAGACCGCTGATGACGGTGGATGAGCTGAAATCCATGCCAAAAGGACAGTTTATTGTCATGAAAACAGGCACACATCCCATGATTTCAAAGCTCAAGCTGTACTTTAAATGGGGTATTCAATTCGGAGAGCCATATCTCCTGCCTGACAAGGGTGCAAGAGCAGTTTCGTATATGGAACGTGACGAGCTAATCCGTGAGATTGAAATCAAGTATCCCCAGAAAAAGGTGGTTGTTCCTGTTGAGGAAGAATATACGGAGGAGGTCTTTCCGGAAGAAACGCCCCACAAGCCTGTGAATGTCAAGACGGGAGGGAGGTAAATGCTAAGTGCAAGACGAATCTACGA
>JAZSPM010000099.1:0-3119 GCA_045537455.1 Candidatus Ornithomonoglobus sp.
AGGAGTATGACCGAATATCAGATTATAGCCCACAGGTATGGGATAATGAGGCTTCCAGCGTGCCCATACTGCAAAATATTCCTCATCGCCGTATTCATATTCATTTAGCGGGTCAAGATAATAATTATCAACAGGCGATGCATGTACAAGCTTATATTTCACATCATTTACAGTCACATCATAATTCAGCGGAAGATTTTTCAGATATTCAAATATTTCAGCACGGTATTCCTTGCGGATGTGTTTCAGATAATCATGAGTAACATCGCCGCCGTTGTAGTACCATAATTCAACATCGCCTTTATAGGCGTTTTTCTTTTCATCCGCAGCATCTTTGCAATGACCGATAGCCTGTAACATCATATATTCGTGGTTGCCTAAAAGCATCTTCACATTAGGCATTTTCATAATTTTTCGCAGCAGCTTAATTCCATAGGGATAGCGGTCAATAACATCTCCCAGAATATATAGCGTATCTTCCTCTTTGAGGTTTATCTGTCGCATAATTGACTCGAATCTTTCAAGATTACCGTGTATATCAGACATAACATAAATCATCTTCTCACCTCGTTTCTACATCAAAGTTTTTTAAGGAAATGACGATATGCCAAATATGATACTATTGTATCAAAAGCATTTCCGAAGCCAAACATAAGTGCAATACCAATGAGAGTAGGTTTCCATACTCCACAGAGATACATAATGAAAAACGCTCCGTAGTATATGCTGTTTGTTACTACCGACTCAAACAGCATATATTTCGTCTTGCCTCTGCCGTAAAATGTTGCGTCAAATACATTTTGAAAAGCATACAGAACATAGAATACCAACAGCACCATTACAAGCTTAAACAGCTTATCTACCTCGCTGTAGCCGAGTATAATTCGCATAAAAGGCTTGTATAGAGGAATAGTTACTACCCATATAATACAAGTAATAGCCGTGATAGCAAAGTAACCAATAGTATTATTCATTACAGCATTTTTGTCCTTGGCAGTTTCTTGCTTTATAAGTTCGCCCAGTTGAATTATCGGGAGAAGCATCCAGCCCCATATAAAGTTATTTGCTACCCAGTATGTACCCTGTTCACCGACCGTATTTACCATACGGGAAACCATAAGCATATACGCTATATTTCTGACAAGTGATTCAAGTCCCGATATACTGCCAACCTTGAAAAAGTTTTTCATCCATGTAAAAGAGAGTTTTTCTTTTCTGAACAAAGGATAACCGCATTTGTATATAAGGATTACGGCAATTATGAATAATATCAAGTTGGAAATAATATTTGAGATACCTATTCCATTAACGCCTAAATTAAGCGATACAGGCAATGTTGAAACAAGCAATGTATCAAGTATCAGACTTAATATAAGCTTTGCTGCCGTTATAGCATAGACAAGCTTATCCTTTCCTATGGTTATCAAAGCCACACAGATAAAGCTGTAAAGAATACCAAATATATTGGCAATACACTCTATCCTGATATAGTTTGCGGATTTTAATATTATATCTGATGATACTGCCATAAATCTGAGCAAGGGATTAACAAATATCATTACAAGAGTGGAACACACCGTATAGATACCAAGGGATATTAACAATCCGCTTCGTATTCTATTGGTATACTCTTTTTTATCTGCTACAGCCTGTCCCATGAAAAAGTACAGCGGAAGAACTATAGCTTCGTTTATTATCTCATACAGCAGGTTTATCCATGAAAGCTGTCCTGCAATGGAATAAGACCACTCTGACGGAAGCTGTCCGAGTAAAAAGGTTCGTAGCGTTGTGTATATAGTCGGACACAGTCCCATTATCAATAGTGCCAAAAATAATCTTCCGTTTATATTTTTCAACGATTTGTATATGCTGTTCATGAAAACTCCTTTGCTGCTGTATTGCAATATAGAAGTTTTTTGCCTTTATCTTCTCTTTTTATAGTCGGTTCAGGAAAAGGATGTGTTTTTCGTCCGGAATTTCTACACGCAATACAGGGATTTTCAATTGTTTTTATTATTCCAAGCTTGTACGGACACTTTTTGCATTTTTCGGGTTCTTTCAGTTTAAACATAATAACATCTCCTTTTTGTTATTCGCATTAATTATATACATTTACAAGTGTGAAATAAAAGCTCTTATTTTTGTATATTTCAATAAAATGCTTATTCGGGAAGATAGTATTCCCTGCCCATAACTTCGACACAGGTTATAGGGATTATTTATATCGTAGCATTTATTCATTTTAATTATATCACATTTTCTCGATGTATTAATGTGCATTTTATTAATTCCACATAACCACTTCATTTTTCGTCACAGAGTACAAGGAACAAACTTCTTCTTTGGGCAATGTGACAAATGAATTTACCGATATATGACAACTGCCGCCATCTATTTACAAGTAGCAATTATAAGAAATTCAGCTATCTCAATCCCACATAGGCATTTTACTTGTGGATAAATTAATACTTTTTTGAAAAATATAAAACCTCCCGCAATAAAAAAAGGAGGTTATGGTTATAAAGAGTATAACAGAATTACATATTCTGCTTGATAAGCATCTCATAAGTAACGTCGTATTTTTCGGCTATATCCTTTGCGTATGATAGCCCCTCGGGTGAAGCAACTTCTACCTTGAACGAACGTTTTCCGTTATGGCTTTTCATAATAAGCGATGAAGCTTTTACACCTTAACTTTCCATATTTATTTCGTCCACATCTGCGGCAAGCTTGTGCATATGAGTGTTATATATCACTCTGACTTGCTTTTTCAAAAGAGCCTTTACAGAGTCTTTGGCTATATAGATGCCTTCTTCAAATGAAGTGGTTGAAAAAGTTTCGTTAAGGAGTAATAGGCTGTCACTTGTACATTCGGAGTATATGGATTTAAATCTCACGCATTCCTCACCAAGTCTGCCGAGATCCATTGTCTTATCCTCATCAGCAGGAAAATGGGTATAGATACAGTCTACAGGCTTATATACAAATGACGATGCAGGCACAAATATTCCGCCTTGTGCAAGTACAAACATAAGACCTACCGCCTGTGTAATAGTTGTCTTGCCGCCTCTGTTAGCACCGGTAAGAATATAGATAGTGTGATCATTATCAAAACTGAG
>JAZSPM010000069.1:0-7185 GCA_045537455.1 Candidatus Ornithomonoglobus sp.
TACAAAGAGACTGTGGTTAGAGCCTTTTTGAAACCATCAAGTGGTAGGAGGATAGAACTAATCCACAGTATCTAAACACAGTATAGCATATATCCATTAAAAAGTGGATATTTAAACTATAATTATATAATACAAGGAGGATTGTTAGATATAACAGAATTGCTCGAAACAAAGCTGAATTAAAGGGTAAGATATACTATGCATATATGTGTATCGCAAAACTTTCAGGTTGGCGTAACATGGGTGCTTCAAATGATGTATTAAATCCTAAAGCGACAGAACTGTTTATAAAGCTCACACATGAGGAGTATAAAAAACGTTTTGCTGATGAGTTTGGTAAAACCATGACAGCATCATTTTCAGATGAGCCTCAGTATACAAAAAGTTTGCCGTTAAATAATCCGTATGACGAAAAGGATTTGTGTTTTGCGTGGACAACAGATTTTGATAACACCTTTAAAGGGATGTGTGGATACAGTTTGCTTCCACATATTCCAAAGCTTGTGTGGGAGAGTGAGGACGATTCGCACACATATGTAAGATATTGTTATAATAATCATGTTTCATATAGGTTTGCAAAAGGATTTTTTGAACCGTATGCAAGGTGGTGTAAAGAAAATGGGCTTGATTTTGTTGCACATACGCTTAATGAACAATTTCTTTATGAGCAATCGAGAGTAGCAGGAGAAGCTATGCGTATGTACAGTTATTTGGACATTCCGGGAATTGATATTTTAAGAAATCAGCTTGAGCTATCAACAGCAAAGCAGTGTCAGTCAGTGATGCACCAGTACGGCAAAAAAGGTATGATGTCCGAGATGTATGGTGTTACAAACTGGGATTTTGATATGAGAGAAGAAAAATAAGGCGGTGACTGGCAGGCGGCTTTAGGTGTTACGGAAAGGGTACTTCATCTGTCGTGGTATACAATGAAGCACAGAGCAAAGTTTGATTGCCCTGCATCTCTTAATTATCAGCTCCCGTGGTGTAATGAGTATAAAATACTTGAAGACCACTATTCAAGGCTTAACAGTATACTTACTCAAGGTAAACCTATTGTTAAGGTCGGAGTTATTCACCCGATAGAAACGATGTGGCTGTACACAGGGTCAAATCAGACGAACGGGGAACGGCGTAAGCAAACAGAACAGAATTTCAATAATATAATCGAATGGCTATTAGAAAGCAGTATAGATTTTGATTTTATAGCAGAGTCGCTTATTCCTGAACAGGATATAAAGACAGAAAATAGCAGGCTTACGGTCGGCTGTATGACTTATGATGCAATAGTTGTGCCGCAACTTCAGACAATAAGAAGTACTACGATAAGTATTTTGACGGATTTTGTTAAAAATGGCGGTAAGGTTATATTCATGGGTGACTGCCCCGACTATTGTGATGGTCAGCTATGTGACAGGGCAAGGGATTTATATGAGCGTTCAATAAAGGTTGAGGCAACAAAGTATGCAGTTGCAAATGCATTGGAAACTGAAAGGACAGTCCGTATACATAACTCTAACTATACTATTGCCGATAATATGATTTATACATTGCGTGAGAACAATTTGGACAGATGGTTGTTTGTGGCACATTCCAAAAGACCATCGACTTATGAGGCGGCTTCTGTACAGGAGCTTATAATCACAACAGAAGGTGAATATAATGCAGAGCTATACGATACTGTGACGGGCGATGTGAAGCCTTTGAAAACAACTGTACACGATGGTAAAACAAATATAGAATCATCTGTTTATCCTACCGACAGTCTTCTCATAAGACTTACAAAGGAAGTAGTGGATGAAATCTGTGAAATTGCGGTGCAGTCTGAACAGATAGATATTCCGTATACCCTTGATTATACCCTTGAAGAGGACAACGTATTAATTCTTGACAATGCTGAATATTCGTTTGACGAAACGGAGTTTAACAGTAGTGAGGATATACTGAAAATTTCTGATATATGCCGTGAGCATTTCGGATATTATACCGAGGAATATATCAGGGAGGAGCAGGTATTTACCGACCCGTGGCTGTCTAAAAAAGGCGGAGTAAAAGAGCATATAATAACGCTTAGGTTTACGGTTGACAGTGAAATCGATACCGACACATTATATTTTGCCTGTGAGGAAATAAAGTCTTTTCTTGTAATTTCATATCAAAAGAATGGAGCAAACCGCCCATAAGGTATCCATAAAACCCATATTTTAAAAATTTAGAAGTTGAAAAATATGGAGGTTATGATATGAAAATAAAAAAAATTAAAATTTTTAAAATTATTTTTTTAAACTGGGAAAGATTTGCGGAGTCTGTATGTTATACTGCTCTCGAAAGGAGGGGCAGCTATGAAAGATAAGTTATGCGTCACTGACAGACGATTACAACTGTTAGAGCATCTTGCAGTAAATAAGTTTGCTACGCGAACGGAATTAGCAGAATTATTTAATGTTTCAAAAGATACGATTGACAGAGATATAGTTTATCTTAGTAGACATGCTCCAATATACACTAAACAAGGTAACGGAGGAGGGATTATTATTTCACCTAAGTACAGGAATTATATAAACTATCTTACCGACCCGGAGGAAGAACTTCTATATAAATTGATGCAATACATAGAAAACGAAGAGAAGAGAATTCTCTGTGGAATAATTACCAAGTTTACAAAAAATCCTGTAAAAGAGCAACAGGAAACCTTTCAATTGTAAATAGCTGAAGCTATTTGAGTTGAACATTGAAAAAGAAAGCTCGGAGGAAAATGCCTGAGCATAATAAAGAGCATAACGGATACAAAGAGATTGATACTATTGTGTTAAATACGCCATGACGTTATATATAACTTCTACCATACAGAATCCCAGCAATTATCTGTATTTACTTTAAAAGTAACTTATGTATAAAAGAGCGATAAATATTTGCACATATGAATTCAATCCGGATAATGATACTTTTGTCAAGTCACAGTCCGAGCGTTAAGAGCGTCGCAGGCAATGATGGCAGTCCGTGCAGAGCAGGGGAGGTGAGATTCCTATGGAGCAGTTTTAACTGCCGTTCGTTTATGCTGATAAAGTTTTGATGATAGAAATTATCATAATAATATTATTATGACGACTTGTGTTATTAAACATATATAAATAGGAAGAAAGGGTGATTGTTTATGGAGTGTATTATGGTAAGAACGGGAGTAAATGCAGTGGAATTCAAGACAACTAAAGGAGTAAATGTAAAAATCAATTTCAGTGCAGCAGATAATTATGATGTAGAGAATGCAGTAACAAATAATTTGTTGATGTCATATGAGGATAGGATGAAAAAGAGTTCAAATGATTTTATGTGAAGAAATGTGGTTTAACAATTCAATAAATCGAAATAAATGGATAGCTTGAAGGGTCTATATGTTTATTTTGCTGAAAAATGCAAAGTCACTTGAAAGTTCGTAAATTATATGATATAATTGCAGTATAGTTTTTTTAATATTATAATACTGACTTTGCATAATTAATTTGATTGTGTAAAGGAGAGTATAATAATATGAAGAAAGTATATTGTTTATATAGAGTGTCAACAAAGAAGCAGGTAGACAAGGCGAAAGATGATATCCCGATGCAGAGGATTGCTTGTCAGGAATTTGTTAAGCAACAAGGATGGGTAATCGCTAAAGAATTTTTGGAAAAAGGCGTTTCCGGATTTAAGGTATCTGCAGAAGACAGAGATGCGATTGTTGAGTTAAAAGAAGCTGCTGCAAAGCATGAGTTTGATGTGTTGCTTGTGTATATGTTTGACCGTTTGGGACGAAGAGATGATGAAACCCCTTTTGTTGTTGAATGGTTTGTTAAACAAGGAATAGAGGTATGGAGTACACAGGAAGGACAGCAGAGGTTTGAAAATCAAACAGACAAGCTGTTAAACTATATCAGATATTGGCAGGCAAACGGAGAAAGTACCAAAACTTCAATGCGTTTAAAAACCAGAACAGCTCAGTTAGTAGCTGAAGGAATATACCGTGGTGGAGTAGTTCCGTTTGGTTATAGGGCAGTGAATAAAGGTCGTTTAAATAAAAAAGGTCAGCCGGTTAAGGATTTGGAGATTGATCCTATAGAGGCAGAATTTGTAAAACAGATTTTTCATAAAACATTTTATGAGGGTTATGGCTCGTTTAGAGTTTCTGAATATTTAAACAATCTTGGTGTAAGAACTCACAATGATAAGAAGTTTCAATGCAGAACAGTGATTGATATGCTCAGAAACAGACTTTACTGTGGTTATTATGTTGTAGGTGAAACAACTTCTCCTAAATTAGATGATCTTGTAATAATAGATGAAAAGTTATTTGACGGTGTGCAGCATATATTAGACCAAAGAAAGAAAAAGTCGGAAGAGAAGCTGCATATTGCGAAAAGGACACAAGGAAGAACTCTGTTGTCAGGGAATTTGTACTGTGCACATTGTGGCGGTCATATGGTTGCAACATCGGGTAAGGATAGTTATGTTCGTAAAGATGGGGTAGAAGTGACAAATACATATTTAAGATACATATGTTATCATCGCTCAAGAAGACTTCCTACTCGTGAAGGGAAAATATGTGACGGGCAATCAATTTATTCGGCACCAAGAATAGATGAAGCTGTTGAAACAATAGTTAAACAGTATTTGTCTGCGATAAAGAAAACGCCGAGAGACAAAGCTTTAGAAGTCAGATATAAGAAGGAAATTGCAGAAAAGAAAAAAGTAAAACGAGAACTGCAAGATAAAAATAAGAACCTTGAAAAAGAACTTACAAAGCTGTCTATGGAAATTGGAAAAAGTCTGTGCGGTAAAAGTCAGTTTTCTGCTGAGATGTTGTCAAAATCTATAAAGGCAACAGAAGATGAAATATCGGAGAACAACAAGCTCATATATGAATGTGATAATAAACTTGAACAGCAGTCAGAGGTTTTGAGTAAACTCGACTACTATTATAATCAGTTTGTTAGTTGGGCTGATGAGTATGATAATGCAACTAATGAGCAAAAGAAGATGATAATATGTCAGTTGATTACTGAAATCAAGATTGGTAAGGGCTATAACATTGAAATTGAGTTCAATTCAAGTTACAAACAGTTTTTCGGTGAAGAGATGGTACTTGGAGAAGCGATATAAGGGAAAATATTATATACAATTAAATAAATAAAAAGAATTAACAATCAGCGTTTTGTGACTCAAAGGGTGCGAAATTTGAGGTGTGGCAGAGCATCTGACTGTTAATCAGAGGGTCACTGGTTCGAGCCCAGTTGCGAGAGCCATAAGCGAATGATTTAGATGATAAATTTGAATCATTCGCTTTTTTATAATAAAATTTTAAAAGCTATTGTAAAAATTAAATAAATATGATATAATATGGGAAAATAGATAAAATATTTTAGAGGTGGTATAATATGGATTTTATTAAATTTGTTGAACAAATACCCAATATTACAATAGCAAAACGGGTTGCATCTGCATATGTTGCTGATTACAGACGATTAGAATTAGAAGAAATTAAAGAGTTTTTGAAAAAAACAGCCAATCAATATACTTTGTTTGAAAATATAAGTGATAGACTAGACGAGATTAAACTTGATTCAAATCGAGCTGTTAGAATAATTGCACCAATTTTATTGCGTGATTATTTACTAAATCAAGATGATTTTATTTCACCTACAAAAGATACGGACTCAGCTGTTTTAAATTATGAAAAAACTATTGTTGATGAGTCAAATAATTTTGATGAAAATAAAATATCTAAGGATTTTGCGTTGTTTAAGCATATGTTAGATGCTGCGTGGGCTCACAATGACGATATTTCAGTAGATGAAAAGAATCTTTTGGAAACACTAAGGAAATACCTATCAATTTCAAATAAAGAATTTCATATGTTGGAAGCTAAGTCGGGAAGATTTCCTATGTTTGAAAATGCCTTGCACACATATGATGATATCGAAGATACTCGTAAAGTTTTGCAATCCAAGGGGTTGGTTGTAGCTATAAAAAACTCGGATGGCGTTGTGTGTGATATGATTCCAGATGATATAGCAAAATGCATACGAAAGTATTATAATATTGAAATTCGAGCTTATGGATATGAAAAGCTTGTTGATTATGTTGTCAAGAAGACGAGAAAACAATATCTTATTGATATTGTAAATAAAGCAAGTCTATATTTGGAAAAAGCAAAAATAGAAATTTCAAACAATATAACAGTGAATGAATTAAAGGATATTATTCTAAAATTTATTCATCCATCTAATTTAATTGGAGGATTTTCACCCCGTGATGGTTTAGATGTCACAATGTTGTCGGCGTGGTGTAGTGATTTAGGTTTAAATGTGTCTGGTAATAAAGTTGCACTCATTGATAGAATATTAGAATATTACGATTCTATGAGAAAAATTGAAGTAAAAACAGAGGATGAAAGAGAAAAACTTATTGCTTTTTATAACCAACTTGCAAGGAGAGATTTAAAAAATTTAAGAGCAAACAATATAATAGATAAAGATTTACAGTGTGAACATTTGTTTGAGGATGCAACGAATTATTTGTTTGAAAAACTGTTGTTGAATAAACCTTTGACTTTAACAGGAACTGACCATCCGGATGGTAAATTATCCTTCAAGGATAAATATATTATGTGGGATAATAAATCAAAAGAAACAGCAGTGAACTTAAAGGATCACATTCAACAATTTGAACGTTACATAAAAACGTCCGATAAAGATGTAGCTGTATTTATGGTTATTGCTCCCGAGTTTACTGCGCAAAGTATTCAAGAATGTGTAGATTTTTCTTTGAATCACGATACACAAATTTTATTAATTACCGCAGAAGAATTAAAGTCGGTTGCTGAAACTTGGTCAAAAAAACATTCAGGAGAAATTTTTAATTTGGGATATTTTAAACAAAACGGAAGATTTGATATAAAATTATTGAATTTGCAATAAGTCATATTATACAAAATTAATCTTAAAAAGTTTGTAAATTTGTTAAAAATTTTACGAACTTTTTTTGTAAAAAAGCTTGCAAAAATCGCCAATATAGTGTATAATAATAGCGTTGTGACACTTGACAAACGATGAAGCGGGAGGTTGCGGCAGGAGGCTGCCGGTTTTTCCGTGGAGAATGTCCGATTCAAGAAACCGGGCGGCAGTCACGCTACAAGTAAATCCCTGTTTT
>JAZSPM010000160.1:0-24767 GCA_045537455.1 Candidatus Ornithomonoglobus sp.
GCTCTTTCTGGTTTTTGAAAGAGCTTTTTATAATTACTTTTTATATATGCTTATTCCTTTTCCCTGATTATATTTTTCCCCTGTTTTATCATATATAATTGAATAAGTATTACCTCTGAAATTCAAGTTTTCAAGCTTGAAATAATCCCAATCATCAGGAATTGACGGCGAAACCTCAAGCATATCGTTTTCATATTTCACACCTACAATACCCGAAATAACGATATCACAGAATGTAGAATGATTATAATCCTTGCCTCGCTCATAGCCTCCAAGTCCCGGCTTCCAACCAAAGTTTTTAAGAATTTCACGGCTTGACCATTCGTCCTTTAGCGGATGTCTTACTTCATCAATCCAGTTTACCGTTTTTCCGCTCTCTGTTAAGCGTTTATGACTTTCGGCATACTGCTTTACAAGCTTAAAAAAGCTGTTCTTATACTTTTCGTTATAATTCATAATCATATTTCTCATAGCTGTCAACGTTTGTGATGTTGCAAAGGGCCATACATAACCATTCCATAAGCATTCATGGTCTACTTCGTACAAAAATCTTTTATCAGTTTTTTCAACCGTTGCAAGTCCGAAATCTGTATAAAAACAGCTTTCATCGGTCAGATAATCAAACACATTTTCTTTATTCTTTTCAGGGATATTGAACATCCACGGAATATAACCTATAAGCTCCTTAGGAGATTTATCTATCCAATTTTCGATAATTTTTCCACACGAAAATCCTTCTTCTCCGTCTTCAAAATGAAAAGCCCTGTAAAAGTCGTTTTGCCAAAGATTCTCGTTTATAGCCTTTTTTAGTATTTCATACTTATTCATATATTTTTGTGCAAGCTCTTCATTTCCCATACGCTTTGCAAAATCAGAAATAGCCCATGCATCTGCACACATATAGGAATTAAGAGTAGGGCGTATACCCTTTATACAACGCAAATCCTCAGTTGTTCCGCTGATTGTATACTCCATTGCATCATAATTATCATAAGACCAGAACATATTATTTGATAAAAGATGCGTGTTTTCCCATTCCTCGTAGTATCTGCATGCTTTTTCAAGGAAGTCATCTCCCATATCCCAATCACCGTTTACCTGACACATCTGATGTACAGCATATATTAACCACGCACTGTACTTATGCCCTCTGTCAGGATTATCAAGGAAGAAATTTATGTAATCCTTAAGATATTCTGAGGAATTTTTAAGCCAGCGTCCTTCGTATAAATGATGTCCGACAGCTGCATTTATCTCATTATGCTTTCCGCTCCACAGAACTTTAGGCAAAAACTCAGTTACCATATATCCGTCTTCTGTTTTTTTCAGATGCTTGCGGTATGTCCACCAACGGAAATAATACGTTTCCTCAATAGCCTTGTCAGGGCATTCAAAAACAGGTATTTCTTTACGCATCCACTCATAAACATGAGCGTTATCTATCATATTAATATACATCTCTTCATCATTTTCATTAAATAACTCAACATATTTTTTTATAATATCCATATCGTTCCCCTCTTTCATTATTCCTGTACAAAGAACATGAATGATTTGTCTGCCGCCGTATTTATACCTTCATGTCCGTAATCGGGATATATTATATGAGTTTTTTTACAAGTAAGCCTATATTTCAATATCAATCACATGAGATTTTTTTGGTGAAATCATTTCTAAATATTTTATATTTTTTCCTCCTAAGCTCTTTATTTTAAATCATTTCATGTCAGTTTGAAATGTAATTTAATTATTCGAAGCAATAAATTATTTTTCAAAATTTATCCCAATGGTTAAACTTATACATTAAGCAAAAAACCATTTTCAATCAGAAGTGGATGCAATTTTTCATAAGTAACAGCATTAACATTATGATGATTATTTTTGGCAACAACTGCCATCAATCCTGCAGCCTCACCTGTTGTCATACAAGTATTCATCATTCTAAATGTTTCAATAAGCTTAGGAGCAGAACCGATACACCTGCCAGATGCAAGAAGATTATCAAATTTAGCAGATATTAAAGCTTCCATCGGCACCGCACCAATCCCAGCGGCATAACTCGCCCATTTTGACTTAAAACTATTTTTGCTGTTGCTATGCATACCATATGTTCTCCGGCAAAGTGCAACCGGATGATAAAAATCATTAGACAGTAGCAATTCTTCCGAAAAATCACATACGCTGACAATATTACGACTTGTACGAACTCCGACTTTTGTCGGTGTTGCAGTAAGATAACAATTTTCAAATCCCGGCATTTCTTTTCTCAAAAAATCAAGCACTTTAAACACATTTTCGCGCATCGTCTGATCCATCGCCGTCATTTCAAGCGAATTTGCACCATCGCCAATCTCAAAGCAAACTGCGATTTGTACCATTCCCGGTTTTAACATATGTGCAAAGCCAAAGTGCGGCCATACCATTTCAGGAAGCTTTCCGTCTTTTCTTGCCTGACTATATATTGATTTTGCCTCATTGATATCAAAAGACTTTACTCCATCTACGATAAAAAACATCGAATTATGCATACCTTCATCCAACGGGCAATTATTTACTGCTTCCGGAGAAGCAAGAAAACCCAGCTGAGCATTACCTGTAGCATCAATAAAAGTGTCCGCTTCCAAAAGATATGTTCCCTCAAGTGCACTAAGTAAAATTGAACAAATATGATTATTTTTAGTCAACACCTCTGCCATTTGAGTATAAAAATAACAATCTACACCCGCCTCACGCAGCATTCTGTTGTATACTAATTTCATAATTTCCCCATCAAGCATAATTATCTTGTTCAATATTGCGTCACCAATAGGTTTGTATTCAGGCGAGTTATTTTGAAAAAAAGACGCTGCATTCAAATCATCCATCTTTCGTATAAATTCTTCAGAAAGCCCGGCTGTGGTCTGTTTACCTTCAACACCGAAACCAAAATATGCCGGACAACAGCTTTGCGTTCCAACACCACCTGGAAATCCAAACGTCTCTATTAATGCAACTTTAAGTCCTCTTCTTGCAGCGGCAATAGATGCACCAATACCTGCAGGACCTGCACCTACAACAATAAGATCGTAACGGTCTTTTGTTTTCCATTGATTATTTATTGAATTTTCTACATATAACATTATAACAACTCCTTTATAAATGTTTTTTAGTTTTATTTTTTTATGTATGCTATATTTTTTAAGTTTCTGCATACAACCTCAGCAAGCATTTTTGAGCCTGTATCATTAAAATGATACGGGTCAGGTTTTCTGATGTTTTCAATTCCGTCAACTACATTATATAGATTTTCATACATCAAACCAAGCTCATCTGCTATTTCAGCAGCAATCTTGTCTCTTTCGATTGAGAACTTGTTTGCTTCGGTATAACTCTTTGGCTCATTCAGAACAACAAACGGAGTTGTGCCTGAAAGTATTATTTCGGGCTTGTTTTCAAGCTTTAAAAGCGTTTCTATAATGTTTTTGTATAGCTTTTTATATTCATCATATGCAATATGTCCGCCGTGAGCACCATTGTTAAAATGTATAACCTCATATTTGCCCTGTGTCAGCATATATGAAAGTTCATTTGTAAAGCTCGGATTATCCAAAGCCCTTGATGTAACGTACATATCTATATAAATATCATCGGGCATCATTTCTCTCAAAGCCGGATGATAGCCGTTTGTTATGGAATCACCTATAAGAAGAACTCTGCGACCGCCGTCTGAAGGTCTGTCCCACCACATATTTGACCATTCGTATGTTTCTAATTTTGCCATAATAATCATCTCTTGAAAATAATTTGCTAAATTAATTTTATCATAGTGTCAGAGCTAAGTCAAGTCTCAATATTTGCTGTTTTGCACTCTTTTTTGCTCTTCTTACATTAAATCATTTTTATAAGGCTCAAAATCAAGGGAAACTTCGCCGCAGGTGAGCTGATATTTTAAATAATTTCACCGATTATTATATTATCCTTAACTTCAATAAGTCTTACATTTCTGAACTGTCCTGATAAATCCTCATCAGCAGGAGCGTGAACTGTTATATAATTAGTGGTTTTGCCTTCAAACATTTTATCTTTTGCTCTTTGTTCAAAAAGCACCTCCATAGTTCTGCCTATATGCTTAGTTAAAAATTTCTTTTGTGATTTTAAGGTCTTCAAATTCATGATTATGCATAATATCGCCGACCATGTTGAGCTTTGAATTACTGTCAAGTCCTTCGGTGATTTCAACAATGCTTGTACGTCCTTTTGTACCGATTACAAGATTTACACCGTCAATATTCAGAACCTCATCAGCGGCAGTCTGGGCATAACAGCCTGTGACAGCAATTATTGACTCAGGGGTATTTTTTTTTCGCACGGCGTATAATCTGACGTGATTTTCTGTCACTAATATTAGTAACAGAGCAGGTATTTATAATATATATATATCGGCTTTGCTTTCAAAAGGAACGATTTCATAGCCTGCAGAAGCATAAAGCTCTGTCATGGCTTCTGTTTCGTATTGATTTACCTTACAGCCACCTATACGGTTTTGCTCATATTCATTCGCTTTATCACATACAAAAATCGGATTGCATTTTGCTTTTTTCCAGTTTATACCGTCAGTGCTTACAGCATAAGCATTTACGTTCGGCTCATGTGTTTCTCCGGCTGAATACCACATTTTATACATACCGTCTACTTTGATAACACAGTTTCTGTTTATGTCATCCTCCCAGCCGGTTTTAAGATTTTTCTCAAGTGTGATAACAGGCTCACACCATTTGATTCCGTCATCACTGAATGTTACTGCACAAGCCTTTTTTTTCACGCCACGAAAAGTCCATTCTGTATTTTCCGTTATCCATCCATCCATACATACATACATACATACGAATCAAATACAGTTCCTGTGTTCTTGTCCCCAAAAACCGGATTATTCTCATATTTTTTAAAATTCTTCATAATTACCTCCTTAAATAATTGACAAATCGTTCTTTATGATTTATAATTACACTAAATTATAATATACTTTTCAATTACATATTATTTTAAAAATATGCAATTTGTTCTGTTTTAAAGAAGGTGTCAAAAAATGAATCTTAACGAAAGCTGTCACTACAAAACAAATCTTCCGCATTTAGCATCGGAAATTGCAAAAAACTCTATTACTATGTTCAGTGGACAGGGCATTTTATATGCAGAAACGATTTTTATATAAAAAGAGCCAATTTGAAAAGTTATCCGCTTTTATATACCGTAAAAGGCGAAGGCGTTCTTAATTATATGGGCAGCAAATATGAAATCAAAGAAAAAAGCACTGTATTTATTGACTGTACAAAACTGCACGAATACTTTCCCGTTACGGACAACTGGGAGTTTAAGTTTATTCATTTTTCAGGAGAACAAAGCAAAAAATATTATGAATATATAACCAAACTTTACAATACAGCAGTCATAAATAATACAGATGATTTTGAAAGATATTTTGATACAATATATAATTTTGTTAAATTATCAGAAGGCGAGGAAAGGTGTTCCGATATTATTTACCGACTTCTTACAAAGCTTATATCCAACTACAATAAAATCAGCTAAACTGTCTAAAATATACTCAGAATTAAGTTCTTCAAAATATCCTCTTGCCGCCTTTCCTGATACGCCTGTCAAAACAGCACAGAAATCAGCACCCATTGCCTTTGCCGCAAGAATATCTGCACCTGCATCACCTACAACAAGAGTTTTTGCAATTTTCGATTTGTCATAATCTCCGTCTATTATACGTTTATCATCGTAATCAGTACCGCACATAGCCTTTAGGAACATATACGGATGTGGTTTTGTGAGCGTTATTTTAAGCTCTTTTTCAGCCTCTATAACATGATTATAGTTACATAAACCGTCTTTTGCAAAATATTTTTTAAGTCCCCAGTCACTCAAAGGCTGATTTATCTCTGCATATACTCTGCCCGTTGCAACACAAAGACGTTTTGTTTCATAAAGCTCACTAAAAATTTCATTCAGAATATCTATGTCAATAAGCGGTCTTTCTTTAAACAGCAGTCCACTTTTTCCTGATTTTTTTGGCAGTCTGCCATATTCCTGTTCAAAAACTTTATCTCCAAGATACCATTCCTGAAAAATATCCTGCATTGTTTTCCACATAACGCTGTTTCTCTTTAGCCATTCATAATCAAAACCCGTTTTCTGAGCACACAGTCTCGCTATTTCATCATACTCATCAAGGATATTATCTGATAGGCTCTTTGCGTATTCCAGAACAGGTGTAAAGTCATTTTCATCAACTTCGCAAATCCACGCAATGCACATTGTAACATATGCAAGATCCCAGTTTGAATTAATCCCCTTACTCTTACATACCGTTATAAGCTCATCATTGCAAAATACTTTTTTTCGTATATCCTCAACCTGCTCCATGCATTCTTTTGCATCTATATCTTCATTATTATTCCATTTAAGATACTCCCATACAGTCAAAGCCGCCGCATCCCAATATGCCTGCTCGCTTGTAACAACACCGTCCATATCAAATATAATGGTATCATATTTATCTAAAAATGATTTTAACATTTTTATTCTCCTCTCAAAAAACAAAGGCAGAATTTTCTGCCTTTTGCCTTTATTCTACAATCCATTCAATTTTACCTGCAACGCCACTCGTCTTGCCCTTACGTGCCTCGCTTACCTCAAAAACACGGTTCAGTGCTGAACCTAAGCTTCTGTAGATAGCTTCCCAGATATGGTGTCCGTTATGACCTTTTAGTAAATCTATATGTAAGGTACAGCATGCACCCTGAGCAAAGCCTTCAAGAAATGTTTCAAGGTCTTGTGTATCCATTCCCTCAACAGTTTCTGTAAGTTCCGCACCGTGGTAATCAATATTAAAATATGCTCTTGATTCAAAGCTTAAAGCTGATTCAGCCTTTGCTTCATCAATTATGCCGATTGCATCACCGTAGCCGAAGCAACCGTCAACAGTATCAACATACTGCTTTGCAGCCTTACCTAAAGCAATACCCAAATCCTCACATATAACATGAGTTAAGGTATATTCGTCAAGCTCCATATCAATATCTATATTAAAGCCACCTCTCCATGCAATATGCTCAATCATATGATTAAGGAATGTAATAGGAGTTTTAATATGCTTTCTGTAATCAGGTCTTATAGGTGAAAAATCAAGTGTTACCGCAATTCTTGATTCGGTTGTTTTTCTTGTTACTTTTATCGGATTCATAGTTATTTCCTTTCTTTAACAGCCAATCCGTGTGTATCAAAGCCTTCAACTGTTGCAAACTTATATGCGTAGTCTCTTACCTTTTCAAAGCCATCCTTTGAAGCATAGCCTACTGATGAACGCTTTAAGAAGTCCTGAACGCTTACCGATGAATATGTCTTTGCAAATCCACCTGTAGGAAGAATTGCATTAGGACCTAACACGAAGTTACAAAGTGTAACAGGTGTATAGTCACCAAGCAGAATTTCACCTGCGTTCTTGATTTTCGGAAGTGTATCAAACGGTTTTTCAGTCATAACCTCCATATGCTCAGGGGCATAATCGTTCACAAAATCTATTGATTCATCAAGTGAATTTGTAAGAATCACACCGCCGTATGTTGTAAGGTTTGTTTCTATAAATTCTTTTCTCTTTTGAGAAATCTTTTCAAGCTGTTCGTTTACAATAGGTATAACCTTGTCAACAAGCTCCTTTGAGTGCGTTACGAGAAGTGCCGCACTGTCAGGTCCATGCTCTGCTTCTATCATCCAGTCAAGAGCAACCTTATGTGGGTCTGCCTTTTCGTCTGCAAGAACGATTATTTCCGAAGGGCCTGCAGGAAGTCCTGCATCTATGCTGTTTGCAAGAACTCTCTTTGCCGCTGTTGCATAACTGTTACCCGGGCCTATAACTTTGTGGCACTTAGGAATTGTTTCTGTTCCGTATGCAACTGCCGCAACAGCCTGGATTCCACCAACCTTATATATTTCTGTAATACCTATAATCTTTGCCGCACAAAGAATAGCATCATCAACCTCTCCCTTATCATTTGGAGGTGTTACAACTACAATCTTAGGAACTTTAGCAACCACCGCAGGAATACCCAACATACAAAGAACTGACGGGAAGCTTCCCTTTCCGTGAGGAACATATAAGCATACGTCAACTATAGGTGTTGTCTTTTCGCCAACCATAAGTCCGTCGTCAACCATTGTAAACCACATTTCCTCAGGCAACTGCTTTTCATGGAAATCATAGATGTTTTTATAAGCATACTCAATAGCTTCTCTTGTTTCCTTATCAAGACGTTCATAGCCTGCATCAATCTCAGCCTGAGTTACCTTCATGGTCTCTTTTGTAAGCTGTACCTTATCAAATTTAGCCGTGTATTCAAGAACAGCCTCGTCACCTCGGTCTCTTATATCGTCTGAAACTTCCTTTGCAATTTTCATCTGCTCTGTTATATCAAGCTCAGCACGCTTCATTATAAAGTCATACTGCTCCTTTGTCATTTTTGACAATTCATATATGTTTGGTTGCATAATATTTCCCCCTGTTAATTAAATATATCTTTAACTTTATCCATAAACGATTTTCTCTTTTTATAGAACTTATCGTCATCGAATTCTTTTAAAATTTCTTTTTGCTTTTGTGTAAGATTTTTCGGCACTTCAACGTCAACTGTTACATACTGGTCGCCTCTGCCTCTGCCTCTTAAGAACGGTACGCCCTTACCTCTTAATCTGAAGCGCGTTCCCGGCTGTGTTCCTTCAGGAATATCGTACTCAACAGGTCCATCAAGGGTTGGAACCTGCAAGGTTGCACCCAATGCCGCCTGAACTATAGTTATAGGCATTACAATATACACATCATTATCCTGACGCTTGAATATTTCATGTCGTCTTACACGTATCGTAACAAGCAAGTCTCCGTTAGGGCCGCCCTTTTCACCGACTTCACCCTGACCGGACAGTTGCATTGTCTGACCGTCATCAATTCCTGCCGGAATATCAATCTCTATTGTTTTTGATACTCTTACCTTACCAGTACCGCGACAATCCTTACACGGTGTTTTTATAATTTTACCGCTTCCGTTACAGTCAGGACACGTTGAAACATTAGTCATATAACCAAGCATTGTTCTTTGCTGTGTCTGAATCTGTCCTGTACCTCTACATCTGCTACAGGTATCTGCAGTCGTTCCCGGAGCCGCTCCCGTGCCATTACAAGTAGAACACTTTTCCTGTTTTGATATGTTAATCTTTTTCTTACAGCCAAAAGCCGCTTCCTCAAACGATACCTCAACAACCTGACGTACATCTGCACCGCGTCTTGGGCCATTTCTTCTTGCTCCGCCGCCAAAACCGCCGAAGCCTCCGAATATATCTCCAAAAATATCACTAAAGTCAAAGCCTGCACCGTTGAATCCACCGCCGCCCGCACCGAAGTTCGGGTCAACACCGGCATGACCGAACTGGTCATAGCGGCTTCTCTTTTCGGCATCTGACAGCACTCCGTAGGCTTCACTTGCTTCCTTGAACTTCTCCTCAGCTTCTTTATTGCCCGGGTTCAAGTCAGGGTGATATTTTTTTGCTACTTTTCTGTATGCTTTTTTAAGCTCCTCATCCGAGACTCCCTTTGAGACTCCGAGGACTTCATAATAATCTCTTTTCTCTGCCAAAACTCTCACCTACCACTTGAATATTATACCTTAATATATGAAATTTGTCAATATAAATCCTTAATTATCGTCTGTATTCCCAAAAAGGACGGACAAGCCGTCCGCCCTTTTGTTTTTATTAGTTATTGTCGTTGTCTACTTCTCTGTAATCAGCCTCGTAAACATTATCTGCCCCCGGCTGAGCACCGCCCTGTGCATTAGCAAAATCATCAGGATTAAATCCACCCTGTGCACCGTTAGGATTAGCCTGCTGATAAAGCTTTTCTGATATAGCAAAGAACTTCTGCTGTAGAGCTTCTGTTGCCGCTTTGATTGCTTCTGAATCTGTTCCCTGTAAAGCTGTCTTAACCTTTTCAATTTCAGCCTGAACAGCATCCTTATCAGCCGCATCAATCTTATCGCCTACTTCGCCAAGAGTCTTTTCTGACTGATATACCATTGATTCAGCATTATTTCTGATTTCAACCTCTTCTTTACGCTTCTTATCTTCTTCTGCGTACTTTTCAGCCTCTTTAACAGCTCTGTCGATATCCTCATCTGAAAGGTTAGTTGAAGCAGTAATTGTAATCTTCTGCTCATTACCTGTTCCTAAATCCTTAGCTGATACATTAACGATACCGTTTGCGTCTATATCGAACGTAACCTCAATCTGAGGTACACCTCTTGGAGCAGGAGCAATTCCTGTAAGATTAAATCTACCAAGAGTCTTATTATACTGAGCCATTTCACGCTCACCCTGTAATACGTGAACCTCAACACTTGTTTGACCGTCAGCCGCTGTTGAGAATATCTGTGATTTATTTGTAGGAATTGTTGTGTTTCTTTCAATAAGCTTTGTAAATACTCCACCCATTGTTTCAATACCAAGTGACAACGGAGTTACATCAAGAAGAAGAACGCCTGTTTCCTCACCGCCAAGTACACCTGCCTGTCTTGCAGCACCTATAGCAACACACTCGTCAGGATTAATTCCCTTATGAGGCTCCTTGCCCATTTCCTTTTTAACTGCTTCCTGAACAGCAGGGATTCTTGATGAACCACCTACAAGAAGAACTTCATCAATGCTTGAAGCTGATACGTCAGCATCTCTCATTGCGTTTCTGATACATGAAATTGTTCTGTCAACAAGGTCTGATGTAAGCTCGTCAAACTTAGCCTTTGTAAGAGTTATATCCATATGCTTAGGACCTGTTGCATCTGCTGTGATAAACGGAAGATTAATATTGGAAGTTGTTGTTGTTGAAAGCTCAATCTTTGATTTTTCAGCAGCTTCCTTTAATCTCTGCATAGCCATCTTATCGCCTGAAAGGTCAATACCCTCTGACTTCTTGAATTCTGCTACAAGATAATCTATAATTCTCTGGTCAAAGTCGTCACCACCAAGACGTGTATCACCGTTTGTTGAAAGAACCTCAAATACACCGTCGCCGATTTCAAGAATTGATACGTCGAAAGTACCGCCGCCAAGGTCATAAACCATAATTGTCTGGTCTTTATCACTCATTCCGTATGCAAGAGCAGCTGCTGTAGGCTCGTTTATAATTCTTAAAACCTCAAGTCCTGCAATCTTACCTGCGTCCTTTGTAGCCTGACGCTGTGAGTCATTAAAATATGCAGGAACTGTAATAACAGCTTGTGTTACTGTCTCTCCAAGATATGCTTCTGCGTCCTGCTTTAGCTTTGTAAGAATCATTGCACTGATTTCCTGAGGTGTATATGCTTTATCATCAACATTCACCTTTTCAGCAGTACCCATCTTTCTCTTAACTGACATAATAGTTTTATCAGCATTTGTAACAGCCTGACGCTTTGCAACCTGACCTACTACTCTTTCGCCGTCCTTCTGGAATGCAACGACTGAAGGTGTTGTTCTTGCACCCTCACTGTTTGTGATAACATTAGGGTTTCCGCCTTCCATAACAGCTACACAGCTGTTAGTTGTACCTAAGTCTATACCTATAATCTTTCCCATTTTATTTTCCTCCTAAATAATAAATTATTAATTTGCTACTTTAACCATTGAGTGTCTTACAACACGGCAGTTATTATATATATAACCCTTCATGAACTCCTCAACAACTGTATTGTCGTCAATCGTTTCGTCCTCAATATGCATTACTGCATTATGAAGATTCGGGTCAAACTGCTCACCCACTGCAGGAATTGCAGTTATGTTTAGTTTTGAAAGCACTTCGTTGAACTGCTTCATAACCATTTCTACGCCTTCCTTGAACTTCTTTGCTTCCTCAGATTCAACCTCAGCCTGCAAAGCTCTTTCAAGATTATCTCCTATAGGAAGTATTTCCGCCGCAACATCTATAACAGCATCTGCATAACGTGCTTCTTTTTCCTTTTGAGTTCTCTTCTGATAATTATCATATTCAGCATACAGCCTCATATACTTATCGTTTTGTTCTTTTAACTTTTCTTCAAGCTCCTCTTCTTTAGTTTTTTCAGGAGCTTCTTCTGTTTTTTCTATTTCTTCCTGAACCTCTTCTTTTATCTCTTCTGCCATTTTATTCACCGCCTTTATTATTATAGATAATATTTCAATATTTTATCTATTTCTTTTGATATTAAATCAAGACTTGCAAACACCTTTGCATAATTCATTCGCTTAGGGCCTATTACTCCGAGCTTTCCGCCCTTGTGGTCTCCAATCGAATAATCAACTGTAACAAGCGAGCAGTCCTTCAAAATATCAAGCTCATTTTCCTTGCCGATTTTTGCTCTTACTCCGTCGTCTGACTCGGCCGATGCAATAAGCTTTAAGCTATCCTTATCCTCAAGGAAGTTAAATAGCTCTCTCGCTTTATCAATATCTGCATATTCCGGATATTTCAGAATTGACTTTGCATTATTTATATAAATATCACTGTTGTTCATTGAGCTTATTGTCTCATAAACAAAGTTCAGGATATTTATAAGAATCTGTACCGGCAAATTCATATGTGCCTGAATCTCGTTCTGAATTTCTTCTATTTTAGAAAAGCTTATTTCATCAGCAGTTAAATCCCGAAGATTTTTATTCAGTATCACTGAAAGCTCCGCACACTGCTCGTCGTTAATGTCAGCATTAATAGCCGTACTGCTTACCGCAAGCGTTACCACTATAAGCATTATCATGCCATTACCTACAGGCACAAGGTCAATCTTTTTTATTTTTGAACCCTTTCCCGGCGTAGTAACAAACGTAGTGTAATCTGTCAGCGATGACGTCAGTATTCCTGCCTGTCTTATTATTCTCTCAAGCTGCAGAACCTTATCCTCCATCCCCATCTGTAGCTGATTTATCGCTTCAACTCCAAGCTGATACTTCTGCATCAGTGAGTTTACGTAAAATCTGTAGCCCTCATCAGACGGCACACGCCCCGATGACGTATGAGGCTGTATAAGATACCCCATTTCCTCAAGATCTGCCATTTCATTTCTGATGGTAGCACTTGAAAGACCGAGATTTTCTTTTTTTGAAATAGCTCTTGAACCTACAGGCTCCGCAGTACCGATATATTCATCAATAATCGCCTGTAGTATCTTTCTTTTCCTTTCGCTCAAATCCATAGGCTTTTTCACCTCTTTTTCACATTATTAGCACTCACCGAAGTTGAGTGCTAATAATCTACAGTTATAAAGATACCACTATTATCCTTAATTGTCAAGTAATTTTTTCACTTTTCATAATTTGTTTACAAATTGCACATATTTTCAAAGATTATAGTGGTTTATTGGTTTAATATTTTCCTAATAATTTCATATGTTTTTTCTTTTTGACATACTTACATTTGTCAGTTCTCTATAGTCCCGACATTTTTATGTGTATATCTGATATTTAATTCTTACACCCAAGTACCCCCAAACCGCTTAGGTATGTGGTTTGCAGGATATCATTGGGTATTGCTGCATTTGAAGAAGATTTAACTTGACATTTTTATGTAAATATGCTAAAATATATAGGCGTAAAATGCGCCTGTAGTTTAGCTGGATAAAATGCAGGATTCCGATTCCTGAGACCGCAGGTTCAAGTCCTGTCAGGCGTGCCATTTAAAGCAGTTGTATTATATATGCGGCTGCTTTTTTATCTATTATGGAAGGATTGGATTTATAATGAAAAATTCTAAGCTTAAAGGTAATTTTATACTTTTACTGACCTCTTTTATATGGGGAACATCATTTATTGCCCAAAGCAAGGGTGTTGAGGAAATCTCCCCTATTGCTTTTACAGGTATACGAACTATGCTCGGCTCAATAGTTCTGATACCGGTGATTCTGTTCCTTGACCGTAACAGAAAGAAAAAAAATATTCCCGTACAGAAAGTGAACAAAACACTTATACTCGGTGGTATTATATGCGGTCTTTTTTTATGTATTGCAAGTACACTGCAAACATGGGGTATGGTTTACACAAGTCCGGGGAAATCAGGGTTTATTACAGCTCTTTATATGGTTATAATACCAATAATAGGATTATTTACAGGCAAAAAGCCACGTCCGGTCATTTTGCTTTCTGTCCTTGTCGCTGTATCAGGTCTGTACCTTATGTGTATTGATTCTGAGTTTTCCATAAATAAAGGCGATGTTCTAACACTTATATGCGCACTCTTTTTCGCAGGGCATATTCTTGCCATTGATTATTTTTCACCAAAGGTTGACGGTGTAAAGCTTTCATGTCTGCAATTCTTTGTATGTGGTCTTATCAATCTGATATTTATGTTCATTTCAAAGCAAGCGGATACAAAAGCCATTATCAGTTGTATAAAGCCTATATGCTATTCAGGAATTATGTCATGCGGAGTTGCCTATACACTTCAGATTATAGGTCAGAAATATACCGACCCGACATCAGCTTCTATATTAATGAGTCTTGAATCGGTTTTTGCAACATTATCAACAGTTGTTCTGATTGCCTTTGGCTGGCAGATTACCGGCGGCGGGCTTGATTTAAGAGAAATTATCGGCTGTGTATTAATGTTTATAGCAATAATTCTTGTTCAGCTTCCCGAAAAGAATAAACCTCAAAATTTACAATTTACATAAAAAATCCGTAAAATATTGTCGAAAAAAGCATTGACAATATCTTCTATATAGGATAAAATATAATTACTAAAGAATTTACGAGGAGGTATAAGATGAAATTCTTAAAAAACAAATCATTTTTTTCACTGCTTATCACTTTGCTTGTGATTTTCACAGCTTCGGCTGTTGTATTCGCAACGGGTGACGAAGAAGCAGTAAGCACTATGTACGCAACATTCTGGGCGTTAGTTCCACCTTTAGTTGCTATCGCACTTGCACTTATAACAAAGGAAGTGTATTCATCATTGTTTATCGGTATTGTACTTGGCAGTTTACTTTCTGCGAACTGGAATCCAATCGGTGCCCTTGACAATCTGCTGAATGAAGGACTTATATCCGCAGTATCGGGTACAGCCGGTATTTTCATTTTCCTTGTTATACTCGGTGCTATGGTTGCACTTATTAACAAAGCCGGCGGCTCTGCTGCTTTCGGACGTTGGGCACAGACTCACATCAAGTCACGTGTAGGAGCAATATTTGCAACATTCGTTTTAGGTGTTCTGATTTTTATTGACGACTATTTCAACTGTCTGACTGTAGGCGGTGTTATGCGTCCTGTTACAGACAGACACAACATCTCACGTGCAAAGCTTGCGTTCATCATTGACGCAACCGCAGCTCCAATATGTATGATTGCTCCTGTTTCATCATGGGCGGCAGCGGTATCAGAATTCACAAAAGGAACAGGCTATTCGGGAATTGAGCTTTTTGTTCGTGCTATCCCCTACAACTTCTATTCACTTTTGATGTTCGTATTCATAATCGCTATTACACTTATGAAATTCGATTACGGTCCGATGAAGCTTCATGAATTCAACGCTATAACAAAGGGCGATTTGTTTACGACAGGTAAAACAGAAGCTGATGAAGAAGCTCAGAGCGAAAATCCAAAAGGACGAGTTATAGATTTGATTCTTCCGATTATCGTTCTTGTTGTACTTTCAATCATAGGTCTTATATATGTAGGTGGCTTCTTCTCAGGTTCAGACTTTATAACAGCTTTCGGTAATACCGATGCAACCGTTGGTCTGCCTTGGGGTGCTATTTTAGCATTAATCTTAACAATAATATATCTTATAGCCAGAAGAATAATAACCTTTAAGGAAGCTATGGAATGTATACCAAAAGGCTTTAATGCCATGGTTCCGGCAATTCTTATTCTTACCTTTGCAACTGCATTGAAGAATATGACAGGCTTACTTGGTGCAGCTGAATTTGTTGAAACACTTATGAACTCAGCTGCGGCAGGTCTGGCTAATTTCCTTCCGGCAATAATATTCCTTGTTGCATGTGTACTTGCATTCTCAACAGGTACTTCATGGGGAACCTTCGGTATTCTTATTCCGATTGTAACAGCTATATTTGACCCGACAAGTGAGCTTTTGATTATCGGTGTATCAGCTTGTCTTGCAGGTGCTGTATGCGGTGACCACTGCTCACCAATTTCAGATACAACCATTATGTCATCAGCAGGAAGCCAATCAAACCACATTAATCATGTTTCAACTCAGCTTCCGTATGCAATAACAGTTGCACTTGTTTCATTCGTTGTATATCTGCTTGCGGCATTTATACAGAATGCGTTTATTCTGCTTCCTATCGGAGTAGTTCTTATGCTTGCAATGCTGTTCGTAATAAAGAAGGTTACAAATAAAGAATAATATCCAAAAGCTTCTGAATTTGAATGATTCAGAAGCTTTTTTATTGGTGCCTTTAGGCGCGGAAATAACATCCTTTGATTTTTGTATAAAAATCAAATTACCTCTTGAATTTTTTTATCTTCTATGATATAATATAATTGGAATAATTTTTCAGAATATTATTAAAGGAAGTGAAAAAAATGGTACAAGGTATTGAACATATCGGTATTGTTTCAAAGGATACTGCTGCTTTAAAGGATTGGTATTTAAAGATGTTCGGCGGCGAAATTGTTTACGATAACGGTAAGGGTACATACTTTCTGGCATTCCCTAACGGCGATATGATTGAGTTCGTTTCTGCCGAGGAGGACAGACCAGCTGAAATAGAAAGAACTGTAGGTTTACGCCACATTGCGCTTTCAGTAGATTCACAGAGCTTTGATGAGCTTGTTCCGATGCTAAAAGCGGACGAGCGTGTTGAAGAGGTTCATGATGTTTCTGAAAACGCAAAGGGCTTAAAAACATATTGGTTCAAGGACATTGAGGGTAATTTCATGCACTTGATATATCGTCCTGAACCGCTTGTATAATTATAGTAATTTATTTTAAGGAGGATTTTACAATGGATATTTTAAAGAGCTTCAGCCTTGAAGGTAAGGTTGCACTTGTTACAGGTGCTTCATATGGAATAGGTTATGCTATCGCTTCAGCTTATGCTGCTGCAGGTGCTAAGATTGTTTTCTGCGATATTAAGCAGGAATTTGTTGACAAAGGTCTTGCTTCATACGAGCAGGATGGCATTGACGCTAAGGGTTATGTTTGTGACGTAACTGACGAGGCTGCTGTTAATGCAATGGTAAAGAAGATTGAAGAAGAAGTCGGAGTTATTGACATTCTTGTTAACAATGCAGGTATAATCAAGAGAATTCCTATGTGCGAAATGACAGCAGAAGAATTCAGACAGGTTATTGACGTTGACCTTAACGCTCCGTTTATCGTATCAAAGGCCGTTATTCCTTCAATGATTAAGAAGGGTCACGGTAAGATTATAAACATCTGTTCAATGATGTCAGAGCTTGGTCGTGAGACTGTTTCAGCTTATGCATCTGCAAAGGGTGGCTTGAAGATGCTTACAAGAAACATCTGTTCTGAGTACGGTGAAGCAAACATTCAGTGTAACGGTATAGGCCCAGGTTACATTGCAACACCTCAGACAGCACCGTTAAGAGAAAAACAGGCTGACGGTTCACGTCATCCGTTTGACCAGTTCATCATCGCAAAGACTCCTGCCGCAAGATGGGGTACTCCTGAGGACTTAATGGGTCCTGCTGTATTCCTTGCATCAGACGCATCAGACTTTGTTAACGGTCACGTTCTTTACGTTGACGGCGGTATCCTTGCCTACATCGGTAAGCAGCCGTAATAAAAATCGTGAATTTTAAAAGCCTCAACGCAAACGCATTGAGGCTTATTTTTATATAATCATATGAAATACAGTTAATATAATCAGGAATACAATATTTACTACGGTAAATATAAGCATATATCTCCCCTTTGAATTTTCGTCAAATTCCGCAAAATACTTATACGAGATAAGACTCGCCATTGACGCTATAAGAGTTCCGAGACCTCCTATGTTTGTCCCGATTATAAGCTGCTCTGTATTATTTGTAAATCCTGAAAGCAATAACGCAGCAGGAACATTACTTATTACCTGACTTGATAATACCGATACTATCACTTCACGCCCATCAACTACTGATGCAAGCCAATCACGAAACTGTGTTATATTCCCCATATTACCGATAAATATAAAGAAGAATATAAACGTCAATAATAATCCGTAATCAGCTTTTTTAATCATTGTCCAATCCGATACTGCTGTTAAAACAAGTATCAGTATGAGAGTAATGTAATACGGAATATATCCTGCCACTGTCACAAGACATATAACAAACATTGCAATATATAACACTGTACTTTTTATCGGTACTGATATTTTTTCTGTTTTATTGATTGAAAGCTTCTCAGATTTTCCTGTCAGTATGGACAGCAAAATCAAAACAAGTGACACAACGGAATACGGAAGCATCAGCTTTATAAAGCTTACTGCACCAATCCCCGACAAGGTATACAGATATAAATTCTGCGGATTACCGATTGGAGTTAGCATACTGCCGAGATTTGCCGCAACAGTCTGCATAACTACAGTAAAAGCAATCTTGTCTTTTCGTCCTGCATCAGACAAAACCTCTATCGCAAACGGAACAAAGGTTATAAGTGCAACATCGTTTGTTATTGCCATGCTTGTAAAAAAGCAAAGCAAAACAAGTATCAGAACTGTACTTTTAATACTCGATGTTCTTTCAAGCAAAGCCTTTGCCATTGCCGAAAATACTCCTATTTTCCTAAAGCCTGCCATTACTATCATAAGGCAAAGTAGAATTGATAAGGTTTTGAAATCTATATATGACAAATACTGAATACTTGGCGTAACAAAAAACATTGAAACAAGTGCCAGTATTCCCGATACCGTAAGTACAGCTTCTTTTTTTATAAATCCTTTAATTTTCAATAGCATGAATTTTATCTATTCTTGTCTGATGTCTGCCGCCTTCAAATTCAGCTTCCATCCATGCGTCAACTATCATAAATGCGTGTTCCCTGCCCATAACACGTCCGCCAAGACAAATTACATTTGCATTATTATGCATCTTTGTCATTTTTGCACTGTATACATCTGAGCATAGTGCCGCACGTATACCCTTGAACTTATTTGCCGCCATTGATATGCCTATACCTGTTCCACAGATAAGTATACCGCCCTCAGCAGTACCATTCTGAACAGCCTCGCATACAGGTCTTGCACAGTCAGGATAATCTACGCTATCCTCACTGTATGCTCCGTAGTCCTTATACTCTATTCCCTTTGATTTTAAATATTCTATTATATGTCCTTTTAATTCAAAACCGCCATGGTCGCATCCTATTGCTATCATTTTTTATCTTTCCTTTCTTCTAATTCCCTTTCCGCTTGTGATTTCTTTAAATAAACAGGATTTAGCTCATTATAGTCAAGAGCTTCTCCGTTTTTATATTTTTCATATGCACAGCAAGCCAAAGAAGCCGCCCTTTGTTCATTCGCATTTGCAGGTGCAAAAAATGCCCGTTCTTCAAGCTGTTCTGTTATATATTCTTTATGAACAATCGCCCCGTCACCTACAAACACTGTATCAAGCAAATCCCCACAGCTTTCTATACACTCCTCAATCGTCATAGCCTCCGGCTCACCTAATACTCTAAAGCCCTCGTCCCATATATACGACGCCGCATACACCCTGTTTTTACCCGCATCCATAATGGGAACTATTATATGCTCGCAAAATGGAACATTATAAGCAAGGGCTTCAAGCGTACTCACCCCGATTACAGGTTTTCCACACGCATGAGCAAGTGCTTTAACCGTTGCAACACCGATTCTAAGCCCCGTAAATGAACCCGGTCCAATCGCCGCCGCAAACAAATCAATCTCACTTATATCTGTCTCAATATCGTTAAGAAGCGTATCAACCATAACCATAAGCTTTTGGGAATGCGTTTTCTTTTTATTGTTTACGGTATATTCACCAAGAAGCCTTCCATCCTCAACAACTGCAACCGATGCTACATTTGTTGAAGTATCTATTGCAAGAATTTTCATGATTTCATCTCCTCTATTATGATTTCCCTGTAATCCTCACCTTTTGTAATATCTTTGAGAATTGTTATTTTGATATACTCATCAGGCAAAATATCCTCTATTAATTCTGCCCATTCGATAACAGATATTCCGTCACCGTTAATATATTCATCAAAGCCAATCTCAAACATTTCATCAGAGCTTCCTATTCTGTAAACATCAAAATGATATAAAGGCATTTTCCCGTAATACTCATTAACTATGGTAAAAGTAGGGCTTGTTATATGGTCATCTATTCCAAGTTCCTCTGCCATTCCCTGCACAAATGCAGTTTTTCCTGCACCTAAGTCTCCGTACATACAGATTACACTGCCCGAATTTAATTCTTTTACAATATCCGCTGCCACTGTTTTTGTTTCAGCAGGACTGTTTGAAATATATTTCCTCATATCAGCTAAGCTTCTTGAATGCCTCTATGGCAATCGCACATTCTACTCTCTTCTTTTCAAACTCACACGCCAATTCATACGGCTTATTTATATCGCCATTGAAGTTATACGCATTCGCACTGCATCCGCCACTGCAATAGAATTTTGCAAAACAGCTTCTGCATTTATCCTTTGTATAAATATTTGACTTCTCAAACGTTGTCTTTATTTCCTGATTAACATCTCCGTCAAATACATTACCCATCTTAAAATCCTGGTTGCCTACAAACTGATGACACGGATATATATCACCCTCAGGAGATACGGCAAGATATTCATGTCCTGCACCGCATCCCGAAAGACGCTTAATTGCACAAGGCCCCTGATCTAAGTCTACCATGAAATGGAAGAAGTTAAAGCCCTTGCCCTCTTTATATCTCTTAATATACTCTTCTGTCAGCTTTTCATATTCAGCACATACTTCATCAATATGCTTTTCCGTCAGAGCATAATCCTCAGTTTCAGGTGCAACAACAGGCTCAACGCTTGTCTGCTTAAAGCCCAAATCAGCAAGATGAATTACATCCTTTGCAAAATCAGTATTATATGCAGTAAATGTTCCTCTTACATAATAGTCTGTCTGATTACGACTTTCTGCCATGTCAATAAACTTAGGAAGTATTGAATCATACGAACCACTTCCGTCAACTCTGTAACGGACACGGTCGTTTGTTTCTTTTCTTCCGTCAATAGAAAGAACTATATTTGACATATTCTCATTTACATATGCCTTAACTTCATCATTCAACAAAATTCCGTTTGTTGTAAGTGTAAATCTGAAATTCTTATCATGAAGCTTACCCTGTTCTTTTGCGTATTCCGTTATTTCCTTTACAACGCCAAAGTTCATCAAAGGCTCTCCGCCAAAACAGTCTATCTCAATATTTCTTCTTGATGCACTGTTTGCTATAACAAAATCAATCGCCTTTTTGCCGACCTCAGCACTCATAAGACCTCTTTTGCCTCCATGATACTCACCTGTATCTGCAAAGCAGTATTTGCATCTTAAATTACAGTCATGTGCAACGTGCAGGCAAAGCGCCTTTACTACCGACTGTTTGTTCCAATTTTTAGCTATTACTTCATAAGTATCAGGGCTATAAAGCTGTCCCAATTTCACAAGCTCGCAAATTTCAGCATATGCTTCATCTATGCTTTCTTCGCTGTATTTTTCTTTCATTGCTGTTTTCACAGCTTCAGGGCATTTTTCTTCTGCTGTGAACGGCTCGCCGAAAAAGTCAAGCATATCATATACAACATCCTCAACAACATGAACTGCTCCTGAATATATATCAAGAACTATATTAAAGCCCAACTGTTTATATTTATGTATCACTTTAAATTCTCCTTTGATATTCAAATTACGGTAAAAAAGGGCAGTTCTCCTGCCCTTTTCTGTATCTGATTATTAATCAACGTTTTCGCACTTCTGGTTTGCAACCGTGCAGGATGTCTTACAAGCTGACTGACATGATGTCTGGCATTCGCCGCATCCGCCGTGCTTTGCACTATCCTTTAAATTAGCCTTATTCAAAGTCTTAACAAGCTTCATTATTTTATCCTCCTGTCAAATAATAATTGCCTTATGGCTTATATATATTTATTATATCATACTTTTATGAAAAAGAAAAGACTTTTTTTGAAATTTTTTCATTATTTTGTATTTTTTTATTTTATGACATTCACAGTCCTTGTTTTTCCGTCCCATTCAACCGTTATTCCGAACTGTTCAAGGATAAATCTGAGTGGAACCATAGTACGTCCGTTTTTTAATTCTGCACTGCAGTCAAGCTCAATCGGTTCTTCATTTACATATGCTGTATTTGAGCCTATCGGAAGAATGACACTTGTACCATCCTTTTCCACTACGGCATTATAATTATCATGATCCCATTCTACTTTTGCTCCTAATGTTTCAAGCAAGCCTCTTATCGGGATTAAAGTTCTGTCATTTTCTATTATCGGATACTGATTTTTAAATTCTATCAATTCTCCGTTTACCCTGACCTTTGCACCTGCATACATCATATATTCTCTGTAGTACCTTAAAACGTGTTCTATGTAGAGAGCATCTCCGTATGTTTTATAAGGCCAGTTTGAGGTATAATTTTTGGCATTTGCTCTTTCACTCATCCATGCATCACCCTTTGCCGCAATTATTCTGTCAAGAACAGTTGTTCCGAAATTATAGCCCTGAAGCATTTTCAGATAGTCACAGTCATACTGAATCAGCATCTGTGATATAAGATACGCGGCAAAGCTTATACTTTTTTCAGGGTCAAGTCTATCCTTCAAAGTCCATTTTACACCTGTTGTTTCTTCGCCAAATTTGGCAAAAGCCTTTTCCATTGTATATTCAATCTGCATTATACCCCATGCAGGGTATTCGCTTCCGTCGTCCCTGTAGCTTAAATTCCTTCCCGATGACTCCTGCTGACATATTGATGCAAGCAAATTAGGATCAACTCCGTATTGATCGCCGTATTTTTTAAACAAATCAAAATATGAGCGTACATTTGAATTTACTGATTCTATCCCAATTTCAATCCCTTCAAGGCTTGTACCCTGATGGTCAGGAAGAACCTCAGTCGCTAATGCAGTAAATGCAGAAAATGACATTATAAATGTCATCCCGGCTGCAATAAATTTCTTTTTTAACATCTTCTTTTCCTCCAAAAACAAATTTACTCTTAAATTATACTTACTTTTTTGTTTTTTGTCAATGTATATTTATGGGCGTATTGGAAATACTGTAGATAAATTATTTAAGAAAGGAAATTCTTATGAAACGCTATATTGAAATTATTGATGTATTTGCAAGAGAAGTTTTAGATTCAAGAGGTAATCCCACTGTAGAGGTTGAAGTTCGCACCACAGACGGCTGTGCCTCGGCAATAGTTCCGTCCGGTGCATCTACAGGTGCATTTGAAGCAGTTGAGCTTCGTGATGGAGATAAATCACGTTACAACGGCAAGGGTGTCACGAAAGCAGTAGACAACGTAAACAACATCATAGCAGATGAAATCATCGGCATGAATGTTTTAAGTCAGAGATTTATTGATATGAAGCTTATCGAGCTTGACGGAACACCAAATAAATCACATCTCGGAGCAAACGCAATTCTTGGAGTGTCACTTGCAGTTGCAAAAGCAGCGGCAAACTCACTCGGCATTCCTCTTTACAGCTATATCGGCGGTACAAATGCACATATTCTCCCAATCCCGATGATGAACATTCTAAACGGCGGTGCACACGCAAACAATACTGTAAATATTCAGGAATTCATGATAATGCCTTTTGGAGCAGGATGCTTCAAAGAAGGCTTGCGTCAATGCTGTGAGGTGTTTTATGCACTGAAAAATATTCTATCCGAAAAAGGAATGACTACAGCAGTAGGTGATGAAGGCGGCTTTGCTCCGAACCTTGAAAGCGATGAAGAAGCCTTAAAGCTTATTGTTTCTGCTATCGAAAAAGCGGGATATAAGCCGGAAGAGGATTTTAAAATAGCGATTGATGCGGCATCAACCGAATGGGTTAACGACAACGGTAGCTACACACTTATAAAATCAAAAGAAACAAAAAGTGCTTCTGAATTAATTGACTACTGGGTTGATTTATGCAATAAATATCCAATATTTTCTATTGAAGACCCTCTTGGCGAGGAGGATTGGGATAACTGGCAGCTTCTTACAGAAAAGCTCGGTAATAAGGTTCAGCTTGTAGGTGATGATTTATTTGTTACCAATCCCGAACGGCTCGAAAGAGGCATACGCTCAAACGTAGCAAACTCAATTCTGATTAAAGTAAATCAAATCGGAACTCTTACAGAAACACTAAATGCCGTAGAGCTTGCACAAAAGAACGGATATACTGCCGTTATCTCCCACCGAAGCGGAGAAAGTGAGGATACAACCATTTCACAGATTGCTGTAGGAGTTAACGCCGGTCAGATTAAAACCGGTGCACCTTCAAGAACAGATAGAGTTGCAAAGTATAATGAGCTCTTAAGAATAGAAGACGAGCTTGCATACGTAAGCTCTTACGGAGAATAAGCAGTAATTATAAGCAAAAATTAACAGGGAGAGTGTGAAAAAAAGTCTGTAAATTTGGTTCCTTCTATGATAGAATAGAAATATATCATAGGAGGAATTTTTTATGGCAAAGAGAAGAAGAGAAAAAATGAGTGAAGGGAAAAAGAATATCATAGCCGGTTTGATTC
>JAZSPM010000025.1:0-22823 GCA_045537455.1 Candidatus Ornithomonoglobus sp.
ATCAAACCGGCTATGATATTCTTTTTCCCTTCACTCATTTTTTCTCTTCTTCTCTTTGCCATAAAAAATTCCTCCTATGATATATTTCTATTCTATCATAGAAGGAACCAAATTTACAGACTTTTTTTCACACTCTCTAAATTACATATATACTATTTTCAAAAACTGCAATATCTGAATACCCCCTTCATCATCTATTAATATTCTTTTATATGATTTAAAACAATCTTCAGTAATTTTTACACATAAATTCTTCCTAGAGTCTTCAGATACACAATTTATATGAAACAGTTTGTTATCAAAACTATCTATGCTTCCCTGGCAAACAGGATCTGGTAATGATTCTTCAAATATAACATTTGTCCACTTGTCATAACCAGTGTCACTAAAAGCTATAGCTCTCCTATGTACAGAGTTTTCATTTCTTATAGAAATAATAACTTGATCGTCCCCTGTTATCCCCAATGCACACTCACTTGGGTTCACCAGCTCATCTTTACCAATTATATCTCCTATGTTCCATGTATTGCCCTTATCCTTTGAAAATATAGTTCCAATAACAGATGGTCTGTGTTCCTGAGCATTTTCCTTATTATAAGCAAACCATATTGGAATTATAATATTATCCTTATGCACAATCCCATGACCAGGTCCTATCGCCAATGCATTATAGAAAAAACCAACATTATCAACTGCTGTGGTTATCTCTATTTCATCAGTAAAATTCAACCCGTCATCATAGCTTTTTCTCATAAATATTTTTTTATAATTCTTACAGTAAATAAAAATTATAATTTCATCAAGAACAATCATCACAGGATTATTTAATGTGCTCCCTTCCCCTTGTATCAACCCAACAGTTTGCCAATTATCCCCTTGGTCTATGCTACAAATGATTTTTAAATCAATTTCTGCCCAATCTGATGATTCCTTACGACATTCGTAATATGCAATTAAAGTGCCTTTATTAGTGCATACAATACCAGGGATTCTGCACTCTCTGTATTCTCCATTATTCTTTTCTAAAGCTTTTTTATTTTGCATTTTTATTTACCTCTTAAATTACGCCTAAACTTAATATTACTTGATAAATGCCGTAATCTCTTTTCTTATAATTTCTTTTTCTTCATCTGTAGGTGCTTTAAATGGGTGACGGCATATTCCAAAATCAAATCCTATCTGATTCAATACCTCTTTTTCTGCTTGCATAACACCAATTTTACATAAAATGGTTATTATTCTATTTGCTTCTTTTTGAATCTGCTGGGCCTGTTCAATCTCACCATTTCTAAAAAGCTCTAACATTTTCACAAATTTTTCAGCCATGAAATTATATGTACTGCCTATTCCACCATCAGCGCCCATAGACAGACCAGCCATAAACATCTCGTCAAATCCATTGTATACAACTTTATCTGGGAAAGCCGCTTTACACTGTTCAAGCGTAAAAAAATCATTAGATGTATATTTTATTCCAATAAACCTATTATCACACAAAAAGCTTTTCATCTCATTTACACCCATATTTACACCTGAAAATGCTGGGAAATGATACACAAGCATCGGGAGTTGTGATTCATCCGCAAGACGATAATAATATCCCTTTATTTCATCAAATGAAAATTTGTAATAAAACGGAGCCACAGAGGAAACAACATCATATAAAAGCAAGTTCGCATGTCTCCCCAATTCTCTTGCTTCAATTTCATTAATAGAACCTATATGTGCAATAAGTGTATGATTTGGTGCTACACTTTTTACAATATCCATAATATATTTTCTCTCATCCGTAGAAAGCAAAAAAGCTTCTGCTGTACTCCCCCCAACATAAAAACCTGTAACACCTTTATCAATATTATATTTTACGAGTTTTTCAAGTTGTTTTTCATTTATCTGACCATTATTATCAAATGGTGTTAATAGTGCTGTGAATATTCCTTTTAATTCTTTCATTTTATAAACTCCTCTTTTCTATTTGTATTTCTTTAATTTCTATTGTATTATTCAAGTATTTTCGTTTCCCCCGCCTTAATCTCAACAGGGATTTCATTTACCGCAATCCATACCGATATAGATGATGTATTTTTAACAATGGTACAATCAGCAGAAAATTCTAGATTTTTCAAAGCCCGTATATATTCGTAGATTTCCATATTAGTAGCAAACCAGATATCATTATCCATACCGACTGTTTTGCAAAATTCCTCAATACTTTCCCAATTATCATCTCTCGAAAATTCATAACTGTGTCCCCATAAATAAAAGAGCGGCATTTTATATCTCCACGCAGGAAGCTCTACAAAATCTTTAGCTTTATCTATAAGATTCTTTCCACTCAACACCTCATTATGGTGCATAGTCGGCTCCCATTCAAGAAAATTTTCCGGTAATTCAAATTTACCATGTGCTTTTATAGTCCGAGCATATAGAATTCCGAGATTGTCAAGATATCTAACCACTTCACTGTTATAATCCCCCATTGCATAAGACATGCCATTAATGACATATCCCATTTCTTTTTCAAAAAACTTTCTATCGTTTCTTATTTCTTCTATAAGCATTTGATGAGGAATCTTTGTAAGAAATAAATGTTCAGCGCCATGAAGAGATACCTCATGACCTTTATAAAGCAGTTTAAGCTCTTCCTTCGTTACATATCCTTCTTCACCTATACGCGATGAATTCAGATGGAAAGTTCCTTTTATTCTATATCTGTTCATAATTTCAATAAGCTTTCTGTCATGTATTTGTCCATCATCATAGCTTAATGTTACAGCCTTTCTTCTTCCACCAGGGTAAAATTCAAATCCAATTCTCATAAATTCTCCTACTCTTCCCACTCATACACATCGCAGCCAAAAGCACTCTCCCATTTTGATGGTGTTTTTGTTTCCATCCAGTCAATAGGCCTTGATACCTTTGTATTGCTTGTTACTCTTTCAAAAGCCGCTTTTATATCTGCTTTTATTTCATCAGTATAGGCATCTTCAGCTATTGATACAAATAACGGGGTTCCGCTTTTTGAAAGAACATCAAGCCACTTCCTGTTCTTTTCCCATGGCACACTATTTGTAATTCCTACACAATCTGCATCGACAAGATAAAACCTATTATGTTGGCACATTCGAAATGCTAATGTGTTAATTTCCATTTTCTTTGTGCGTTCCCATTCAATACCACTTGTATCATCACCTGTCCTTTGTATATCAAATATGCCAGCTGATAAATGGCTTAATGTATTACAGCCCATTATAAGAATACCTTCTCCGGCGGCTTCCCTTATTATATTATAAAAATTCTTTATTATTTCTGCCGTTGTTTTTGTTTTGTCCGCAAAATTTATTTCACTCTTAAAAACCTCGTCTTGCATTTCAAAGCCCCACTGTCCGAAAATATCAAACGATGTAAAATCATGCTTAATCAACTTATATCCCCAACTCTTTATTGTTTCAATATCTGATTTGACCTGTTCTAATGTTATTTCAGATGAAGGATCAAGAATATACTTTATACCTTCATGCTTTAATATACATTCCGTCGGGAATTTTTCAACGCTCAGTAAAGGTCTGAACCAAATTCCAGGTAATACATCTAATGCATAAATATCCTCCGCCAGTTTTTTCATATCCTTAAAATTGCCGTTACAGTATTTCCACGGGCCACCATTAAACCATTCAGATTGGTTTTCACTATGATGATGACATAATTCCCATCCATCATCTATAACCATATATGGTCTGATATCGCCTTTCGGGGAACACTCTGCTATACGTTTTGCATGCTTTATTATTTTATCATACGAATTATCACCGTAATTGCAATACCAGTCATTTCCTCCGTATATAACTGTATCTTTTATTCTTGGCATTTCACACATTTTGCTGCAGAACCCTTCTGCCGCTGAATATATATCCTTATCACTTTCAAAAACAACTATTTCACACACTTTAATTGTTCTTCCTTTTAAGTAAATCGGATTACTGCCGTTTCTTATATCTGCATTTAAGACAATTTCTTCCTCATTACACTCCCATGAACATAGTGCATTGGGTTGAGTTTTAACACCGAAACCATACGTTTTGTTATTCTCATAAGCTATAAAATACCATGGCATATTTCTTTTGCTCATTTTTTTCCAACACTGATCACCATATGCCCGTTCCCATGCATCACCTAAAATGTAGGGATTCTTAAAATAAGTATTTTTTATATGCAACTTTACTCCTGACAATTCGCTGTTCTCAGCTTTTATAAACAATGCCCCGTTGCAATCAATTTGAATTTCAACATCTTTGTATTTGCAGACATTTGTGGTTATATCCAATATTTCTTTTCCAGCTTTATGTAGCAACTCTATATACTTTATATCCATTAAATTCATCCTCTGCTCTTTTTGTTTTATTTATAAAATAATATCAAACATTTCCATAAGGTTATCAATCTTGTAGTCACACATATCACTCACTCCTGCCTGCTCGATATTTCCACCCGAAATACCGACACAGCTAAAACCTGCAAGTTTGATTGAAACTACACCTGCACTGCTGTCTTCAACGCCGATTACTTTATGCCTTCTTTCAAACGGAATACCAAGACCAACTCTTGCAGTTTCTGCATATAGCCAAGGATGCGGCTTTGGTGCAAGCTCACCTAAAGTTCCTGTTTGTCCTTTTCTTAATGCTTGTCCTGCTGTAATGATGCTATCGTAAAAATCAATAGGGGCCCCCATATCAAGCTGTTTAAATGCAGATATTATTTCAGGCATTGCTTTTTCATAAAGTCCGCTCGTTACAAGACCAATTTTAATGCCTTCTTTTTTGACAGTTGTCAAGAATTCCTTCAGGTTTGGTGCAGGTGTGAATGCATCTTGCTTTCCTCTACCCTTCAAAATTTCATCCATTTCATAGTTTACAATTTCAAAATAATACTGTCTAGCAAGTTCAAGGCTTGCTCCTTTTGCATACTTATCAATCATATACTGAAGATGCTCTGAAACTGAATGACCTGAAATAAATGGTTCATCCTCTGCTTCTTTTTTGAAATTTGAGTTACCCAGTAATCTTGCAGTTGTTCTTTCAATTACCCACATCCAAAAAGACTCACTATGTACTGATGTGCCATCCAAATCCATAAGGATTGCCTCAGCTTTTGGTTCAAAATGAGTTTCATACATCGGATAAATCGCAGGATAACCCATACCGCTTTTTACATAGCAAAGCTTCTTATCATCAAGCTCAACTATATCAATCTTTTTATCATCGGGAGTTAAGATTTTCTTAACTCCCTCTTTACCTACTTCAAAGAAATCACTTTTTTGTATTTCTGTCATTTTACTATCCTCACTGTCACAATCTTCTTTGGTTCTGCAAGCCCTGTGTAATCACCCTCATTGCTTTCGTCAATCTTACACTTATACAGCTTTCCTGTTGTGTTAATTGTAACCTTTTGCACTTCATCAGTTGGGTTATAGTATCTTACGATAACGCCGTTTCCGTCTTCTGCCTGCTTGATTGCAGTTACATGAACATTCATGTTATCAATAGAAATCAGGCTATTTTCAAGCGGTAAATCACCCTTACCTCTTCCGCATACTGCACATTTAACAGGTGCAAATATTTCTGCAACTTTGTTTGGTAATTCGTTATAGTTACCACTATTAAACTGAATTGCATATTCAAAGCTTCTGTTTCCGGGACACTGTACTCCATCATCCTCAAGCTCTGTCACCTTTTCTTCTGATACTGCCAATTTAATTCTGCAAGCTCTGATAAGTGTCAGTGCCATTGTAGAATCATCAAATACTTCATATTCAAATAATCCTTTCGGCATAATCGCAAGACCGTTTTCACCATCTGTAACGGTCGCAAAGGTTCTTAAAGGATGAGTACCGAATGCCTGCTCTACCCAACCAGTTGAGTCAGGAATTTCAATACTTCTCTTTACAATGTCATAATGACTGTCAACAATAGAAATATCTGTCTTTATACCTGTTGGGAAGTTTACTCTTAACCAATGGTCTTTTGCATTGTTTGTAAGTTCAACCTTTACCTTGATGTAATCCGCATTCTCATCAAGAGTGTATGTAGTCTTAATAGGAATTTTTGTGTAAATATCGCTTGGATTTACTTCACAGCTTTCAGGAACTTCAAATTCACATTCTGTTACGATTGTGCCTGAAAGTTCACCACTCTCTTGAACATAAATCTTATGATTTGTACCTATTGTTGAATACTTTCTGTCAAATTCAGGGCTTTCGTGCTTCCAAGCATTACCCACTTCTCCCTGCGATGTATAGAAGTTAAGTCCCTTATATTCTTTGCCTGTTTCTTTATAGAGTACATCAAGTGTACCGTTTGGATTTACAGTTGCTTTTAATTTAGAGTTTTCAAGTCTATTTCCTACAGCAATACCCGGTCTTTTTTGCAGTTTATTTGGATTTGGTTTAATTTCAAGGACTTTATATCCAAGAGCAGGAACATTCTTTATCTCAGCATATACTCTGTGGTGCATACTGCCTAAGATTGTAGGTACTTCCCAAATGTTATCTACAAATATACTTGACTTTTCACTCTGTATAGATTGAAGTCTTACACCGTCTATTGCGATGCCTTTACCAAGTGTGTCAGGCACTTCTATATCTAAAGGTACAATAACATCTCTTTCATGCGGAAGAGTGTTGTATACAACTAATTGAACAATGTCCTGTGCCTGTCCTTCAGGAGATAAATTCTTTGCAATTTCAACCATCGCATCATCTGCAACAATTTCTGCAATATCCTGTGCTTTTCTGAATCTGTATTCCATATCCTTACATACGCAGTCAGGAGCACATCCACCATTTGCATCATGGCTGTGGTTTGACATAAGATACTGCCAACCTCTGTGTAAGTATAGCTTACTGTCATTACCTGCTAAAGCATTAAGAGGCTCTGCAACATAAGTAAGTGTAGTATATGCGTTAAAGTCCGCCTGTTTTAAATATGTTCTTGCTGATATTGTTCCTGGGAAAAGATACGTCCATTTACCTTCCTTTAAGTATGAACGTCTTTCACCTGTAAGAACTGTCATTTTGTCCTTGTCAAGATATTTTTCGGCATCTTCCCAGAACTTTTCAAGGTTAGTATGTTCTATTTCCATCTCATCTTTAAAGAGTTCTTTTGCATCTTTTATAACTTCACTCTCTCTTGGGAAACCAACAGAAATATCGTGTCCGTTCATACCCAGGAATACAGGAGTTGTAAAGTGTCCGTCTTCTTCTTTTAACATATCAAGGATTGCTTTTTTAAGGTTTTTCTTTTCGTAGTTTGCTACAGGGTATTTTAAATCATAGTTAATAGACGGGCCGATAAATCCATCTGCTCGTCTGAATGGTGCTTCGTCAAATTCTCCCCATTTATAGTCCTTTGACCATACTCTGTTTCTCGAAACGCTTCTGTGCACCTGATAATACCAGTTATATCTGCAGTAAAGAGCAAATCTGCTTGCCAAAACTTCTGTACCGTCAGGCGCTTTCCAGATATATTCAGCAGGTGCTTCGTGATGTGATATTCCACGATAGAACATCATATAGTTGACACCAAAATCCTTTAATATTTGTGGGTACTGTCCTGTTTGTCCCCAAGAAGACGGTGTATAGCCGACTGTCGGTACTTTACCGCCGTATTTTTCTACGGTTTCACGACCAAACATAAGGTTTCTCACCAATGCTTCGTGTGAAATTGTAAATTCTTCAGGAAGTGTATAGTATGGACCTATAATTAGTCTTCCCTCGCGAATAAACTTTTCAACCCGTTCACGCCTTTCAGGTCGCATTTCAAGATAATCATCTATCATAATCGAGTGACCGTCCATCGTAAAGGAATGGTAATTTTCATCACTTTCTAAAATATCAAGAGTAGTATCCATCATAACCAAAAGATTATATCTTGTTTTTTCAAAGCTGAAACGGAACTCTCTGTCCCAGTGAGTATTTGAAACTACATCAATTTTTTTTACTTTCATATTATTCCACCTATTTTAATTATATTGAATTGTATATACTAATTTTTTATTACTGCCTAACTACGACAGTTTTTGCCACATGATCCCATATGACATCACAGTTATAAATTTTCGAAATATCATTAATCGAAAGAAAAGTTCTATTATTTATAATTTGAGGCGGTACATCAACTTCTTTTTTTTCGCCATTTAAAATGATTTCCTTCTCTCCAATTGCCATAACTACTATAGCACTATCCAATTCAGATATAACTTTTTTGTTTTCCTCATCCCATCCAACTTTTGCACCTATCCCTTCAAAAATAACTCTTACAGGTACAAAGACTCTGTCATCTTTTATAATAGGTGCAACATCTGTTTCTGTTTTTTTACCATTAATGTATATTTGAATTTCATTATTCTTTTCCGTGAAATCAAGAAGCGGCATAACTACAAATTGATTAACATCCTTAGTCATTCCTATTCCACTTCCATACTCCATCCAGCCTCGTCTTCCGTTACCATCATTATCGTTTATAAGCGCAGAAAAGCCCAAAACTCCACCTGTTTGTGGAATATAGTCATGTCCTAGCATTTCTGACCACTTAAACTTCATTTCATATGTAATGTCATCACCATTTCTGGCACATGCTAACTCAAACCCCTCACCAGGTAATATTTCTCCGATTTCGGTCATCCCGTTTTGGCTTAGAAATCTGTATGCTGCCGGTTTTCCGTCAATGCAAGCAATCCCGATTTCCTCAAAATTTTCTCCTGCAGTCCCTTTTATCAAATCGTCCTCCGTGTCATGGAAAATCCCAAATTGAACGCTATCACCTTTCCATAATTTTGAGACATTTCTGTCTGGTAAAAAAATTTCATCTGTCACAACCGAATACATATAGAAAAATTCTTCATCCCACAAAACAGAAAAATCCGCAGATAAATCTCGGTCACCTTTCCAGTCCTCTATCATTACAATTCTGGACGCGTCATTACATGTCATAACTATTCCGTTATTCCATACAGGTTCGTCAATTATACCGTCAATTTTCACATCATCATTAGCATATCCTGCATAAGCAAGACCTTTAAATTTTGTTCTAAAAGAGTATTTGTTGCCATTATCCGAAATAAAATCATACATAAATTCAAGTTCCATATCATTTATATCAAATCTTGGACATTCAAATTCAATTGTACTATTATGTTCTTCAGCGTTTATATCAAAACCGCCAAGATCGACAAAAGATTGTGGATATGTGAATACGATCTTTCCATTTAGCTCTGCTTCTGGCAAAAAATTATGTACTTCAATACGGGCATTCCATTTTTCTATATCTGTAGTATCTGGTATATACATACTCATTGATGATTCTATTGGATAGATATAGTTAATTTTTTTATATTGAACTTTACCTTGCGCTATATCTAATAAAATCTGTGGAGCATAAAATCTACCGTCAATCAGCAAAGTGACCTGTCCATTTAAATCTGCGACATCACTACCGACATACGCATACGAGACATTACTTTGCACACTCACAGGATAATCGCTAAAACTGAATAAATCGAGTTTATCATCATACGTCCCCATATCAGTAATATCGACAAACAAATCTATTGTTAATTCGTCCAGGCTAATCCCCATAGTTTTTGCTAGATACGGAGCCAATATGGTATTATCTACTACATTTCTTTCATATGCTGTATGCGTCCCCATATTCTCTCCAGATATCCCTTCCGGATAAGCAATTCCTTTTGGAACATACATAAATAATCCGCCATATCTTGATGTATGATTTGCTGTTTCCCATTTTATATTTTCAGGTTCTTTTCCTGATTTCAGTTCTTCTACTGCGCTTGCAATATCATCTGGGAGTATCATACCACCAGTATCATGGTCAGGAACAATTATTACAATTGTATCATTTCTTCCTTCAGCATATTTTAATGCAACCTTGCATGCTTCATCAAATGCAAGGAAATCACCCACCATTCCATTTGTATAATTTGAGTGACCGCCTCCATCAATTCTACTACCTTCTACCATCAGGAAAAAACCATTTCCTTCTTCCTCATCAAGTGCTGTAATAGCAGCTTTTGTCATTTCCGCAATATTGGGCATATCTTCCGTATTTTCTATATCAAAAGGAAATGCACCTGAAACAATATTCCCCCAAATTCTATCACCATGCTTTACCTTTTCTAAATCAGATTTCGTATTTATAATATCATAACCCCGAATTTTTGCTTCAGAAATATCACCCCATTTTGCCGCTCCAAAACCACCACCCAAAACTACATCTAATCCTTGATTAACAATTTGTTGTGACATAGGAGCATAGTTCCCACGCTCTGTTTCATGTGCCGAAAAGGATGCCGGAGTTGCATTAGTCCACTCATATGTAGAAAACATTCCGACTTTTTTCCCTACAAATTGTGCCGCTTCCAAAATATTTGCGTGAGGTCTTTTATCCGTATCAACCCCGATATAACTATTGTTTGTTTTATACCCCGACGAAAGTGCTGTACCTGCTGCTGCTGAATCTGTAACATCAGAATTTGCACTATTTGTTGTAACTGCTCCTACAAGATATTTTTTTGAGTACATTTCTTCCTGTTCAGTTATGGTCGAATATGGATAAACCTCTCTATTCCATCCTCCAGCTTGTTTAAGTGCATCTGCCAGATAAAATGGTTCCATTCCTCCACCATCAGGAATCATATAAATAATATTTCGTACTTTTGAAGTTTCCTCTGCCATTACATTGCTCATTCCCGATAATGCAAATAGCATTCCCAAAAGCACAGCCAAAGTTTTTTTCTTCATATTAGCTTTTCCCCTTTTTGAATCTCGGATTTTATACAAACGCTTACCATATTAAAAAATCATTTCCTTTTAATTTGAGCATAGCTTCAATAAAAAAGAAGTCTCCGTAAATTATAGGAATATGTATTCCTCTTGTTTCTCCGTTTTTTGGATAAAACTCTGTTCCCATATAAACAATAGAATCGTTTTCTGTATTATAATTACAGCATTTTTCATCAATTGCTTTTAAAATTTTAACAGCAGAATTAGTATACATTTTTGCTTCACGCTCTGATACATACTTTGCAAGTTCTAACATTCCGCAAGCAGCACACACCCCCGCTGTACTGTCATATAATACAGAGTCTTCAGGTGAACGGAAATCAACTAGCGGCAAATATTCTGTTTCGGCACAATTCACCACAAAATAATTTGCCGTTCTGATCGCCGCCTCTTTGTAACACTCTTTGCCTGTATGAATATATGATAAAATTGAACCGTAAACAGCCCATGACAGGCCTCGAGACCAGCAAGATTTCTCATCTACCCCTTGTCCCGCGTAAATTTTAACCATTTCTCCTGTTTCTGTATTATGCTCTACAATGTGATTAACACTGCCATCACCTCTAATATGGTCTCTTATTACCATATCTGCATGATGCATTGCTATTCTTTTAAATCGATTATCACCAGTCGCATCAGATGCCCAATAAAGAAGAGGAATATTCATCATACTGTCAATAATTGTCCATCCTTCACTTCCATCTGAATTCCACGCCCTTATAAAATCTCCGTCAACATTATATCTTGAAGAAAGCATTGACGCAGCAAGAATATTTCTTTTAAATGCTTGCTTATTTCCAGTCAATCTGTAATTTGCACCTGCGGTTAAATGCCACATAAAACCGACATCATGATGAAGTCCGAAAAAATCATCTAAAGCACCGTCTAAAAGTTCCTCAGACTTTTCCGCAGTAACTCTGTAGTCTTCATTTTTAGTTTCGTTATACATCAGCCACATCATACCGCCCCAGAATCCATTTGTCCACCATGCAATATCCTTTTCGCACATATTATCATGTGTACCGTCAACAGAAGAATACGGCAGCTTTTCTCTGCTTCTTACAGAAACCTCTCTTAGTTTATTATCAATCTTTGTCCATGTTTTTTCTATCCATTCCTTATTATCTGCTATAATAGTCTTCATATAAGCTTACCTCATATCAAAATAATATTTTATTGTACCTCTTTTTTGAGTGGTTATTAACGATAGTTTATACACTTTATCCCAATGTGATTTTACAACATCATCCATATTGGTTATTTCTTCGCACTCTGCATTCAAATTCTCAAAACCAAGCTTGACTCCTTCAGAAAGCTCTATAAAACTATTATTTATGCCAGGCATTCGGGGTAACATAAATGTTAATTTAATCTCACTTTCTTTTTCAAGTTCAAAGCTCTCTGTTACGTCTATTCTGCTTTCTTTTCTGTTAAATTCAAATATTCTCTTCCACTTTTTTACAGCACCACTCTCATATGTTTTTGCAATATCAAAAGAAAACCTATCATTTTCATACATAACATCAGTCGCAGAATACTCTCTACCTTCCTTCTGCCCTTCTCCGTTTATCACGGGTACATTATGATGAAATGAATTTGTAAACCATATTGTATATCTTAGCGGAGTAAAAGTAATGCTTGTATACTGTCCAGTACCAACATCTATAACAACTGGCTTTTGATTTTTGAATATCATAAAATTACCGACATCATTATGATTATGACTTTCTGCATTATGCCCTGCTTTCGCAGCAAAAAACATTTCACCATTTTCGTTCTGTTCTCTTAAAATCGCAACTTGTAAATTAGGATAAAAATATTCTTTATCAAATTCAAATATCGCATCATTCCTATCCACCGCATCGTATGCAAAAACTGATGCTAAGCCATTACAATCGGGATTTGTCTTTTTAGCCAAGGCCGAAAGAGCAATTAAAGAGTTCTTCCTTACCGCATCACCAAAATTGTATAGCAACGAATATGATAACCTTGCTTTTGATGTAGAATCAGAAAAATTAACAAACCTGTTATTACCAATATACATTTTTGCCGGGAATTCAGCCATATTAATCAACTTTTGCTCCGAAAACAAATCTATTTTATCAAAACTTATATATTTTAAAAGTTCAGCAATTTCAAAAAATCTTCCACACGAACCACTCCAATACCCTGGTCCTTCGTCGCAACCACCATCAGCATTATACGAATTAATAAATATATTAATACTTTTTAGGGCCTTCTCCAAGAAACGCTGTCTTCTGTTTTCATCTTCAATCATTATCATCGCCGTCATCAGGCAACAAAAATTACAATTTGTATTCCAATTGTTCGTATCACGCATCCAGAAATATTCTGTATGCTTTTCATAAAGAGAAATAATTCTGTCTTCTATCTTTTTTTCAATTCTCTCACAAATCAGAGGAGACACATTATCAAGTTCTATTTTTAACAAAGAATAAATAGTAGCAAGTAACTGCGCAGTTGTTGAACTCCACAGGTCAATAACTTCATTATCATCTACCGGAAGTTCAATCATATTATGTCCGTATTCCAAATCTCCATAATGATGAGCAGGAACCACCCATGAGGTTTCATCACAAATACAGTAAATACCATTAATTATATCGTCAATAAATCTGCCTTTATATTCAACACATTCAGCAATCATCAGAGTTTCAAGTGCTTTTCTTCTTTCATGAAACGGCTCCTCATAAGGTGGTCTTGTACCATTTCTTTTATATTCAAGATAATCACTCATGCGTAAGAATGGATAAGTGTAATTTAAATACTTTTCGCCTTTTTTTACAAGACTTTCTCTTAGCTCCGAAGACAAATTCACCCAAGCCTCTCTTTGAGAGGCTTGGGGATAAAAATTGAATTCATCTTTCTTCATAATTTTAATGTTGTCAAGATCAAAAAATTTTGAAAGCATAACAAATTCTCCTAAACTTAGTTTTCAACTATTTCAATAATTGAATCTACAGCCAAAACATTACATGTAAATTCTTCCGCTGTACCTGGCAGTAATAATTTTTCAAATATTGCCATTTTCTTTATTTCTCCGCTGTCTTTATCCTTTGCAACTACAGAAATCTTTTCTGCAATCGGATTGTCAAAAGAATTTTCAATATAAACAACGCACTTACCGGTATTCTGGTTTATGCTTGTTTTTTCATTGTTAATCAGCGAAAAACCAGCTTCTGTACCAACTGTAACAACTTTTCCTTCTGATAAGGCTCCTGTATTATTCTGAGCTATTATCATATAAGTTTCTGGGGCAGTACAACTTGCTTCATAATAGTTACCGTTCACATCTGTAATCCAGTCAAGACTTCCGTCAGTCATAACCTTGTAGATTTTTGCTTTACGCTCATTATCAGCCTTATAATCCCATGAGATTCTGTTATTTTCATCTACTGATAAATTGATTACATCATTTGCAGAAGTCGTTCCTATTTCAAGAAGCATAGGCTCACGCGTTTTTATTGTAATTTTAGAACCGAACTGCTCACCGGTCAAAAGATTTTTCACACTCTGTAGAGTTGAATTATCTCTTCTTATATAGAATGTTTTTGAGTTCTCATCTTCATTTGCAATATAGTAAACATTCATAAGAACACGTCCGTCAACAACTGCTATCTGATATTCAAGGTCTGTTACAAGTGAACTTCCTGATGAACTGCTTACAAGCTTATATTCATTATCTGATGTTGCTTCCTTCTTGATATCTTCAATCGTAGCACCCCATTCATACGAACCAAAAGTCTTTTTGGTAAATACCTTTGATTTGTTCGTTACATAAGTTACATCTGATGAATCATTTGCTTGATTATATTCATTATATTTTAAGCAATCGCTTCCAATCATTATGATTTTCTTTCCGCTGTCGGCAAATTTTTTAATTTCCGCCAGAGTCTGTGCGGTTACATTTTTTGCTTCCGGAATTAATAGTATGTCGCTTGAATGCATTTTTTCTGGATGACGGTCTGTTATAAACTGAACAGTTTTGCCTGAATATACAAGACTGCTGTAGTAATCGTATAAACTTTCCATATACGAATCAGAATATACAAGGGATGCATTCGAATACAGAATTGCCGCATCTGGTATTTTGTTGCTGAAAGCATAAACCTCTTCAGATAGTCTGTCTAAATCCATTGAAGTATGTACTGTTTCTTCTGTACAGTCAGGACGCATTTTTATATGTCCTGAAAGAAAACCAGTGCGTGCATCATTCCAAGTCCAAATAGAAGACATATTTCTTCCATGAATTGCCCCCTGCCATATAACACTTCTGAAATGATCTTTCATCTGGGCATCAAAATCTGTACTCGAATCTACTGTTATATGTTCTTCCGAATTATAAATCGGTTTATCGGATATGCTTCTTAAATAATCATACCACATCATTGTTCTTATAAAGCTTGTTTTTGGATCCTGCTCAATAAAAGTAGAGCTGTCATTACCTAAAACATCGCAAAATTCATCAAAAAGCTCCATATCAATACCGCTTTGCATATATGAACGTAATGGAGTAATTTCATTCATTACCTTAGAATGAACCGGTATTTGGTCTGTATGTACCTTTACCCAGATTGCAAGCTGTTTGTGCCAGTTTGCAAAAACTTCATTATTGAAGTTTCTCCAGTCATAGAATAGTGGGGTTGATTCCACGCTCTGAGGCATTGAAATCTGCGATATATCACCATGTATTGAACTAAGATTAGAACCATGTACATTGGAAAGATAATTTATAAAATCTTCTTTATATATATCTTCAGCCAGGGCTGTATTATACTCCGGCTCATTTGATAAACAAATTGATGTAAGCGAAGGATATTCTATTACATATGGCATAATTGCATCTATATATGTCTTCAAAACGGACATCGCAATATCTGAATCGATTATATAATTAAAAAGACCACCTTCATTTTCATACTCAATTCCGCTTCTTAAAAATTCTGGAAAATAGTGCGGCGAAAGTAACAAATCAACACTCATATTATTTTTCTGAGCCAAATCAAGTGATTTTAAAATCTTACTTGCCTGCGCTTTATCAAAGTATACATCATATTCTTCACTACTATCGCCTGAAAAATCGCCATTAATTACTATATTTCTACTATCGTTTTTTGCGGTAACTATTATATTGTCAATATATGCGTTTGTCTCACCATTTGACTTAATGCACAGTTCTGATGCATAATCATCTGCAATAAATGTAAATACATTTTCAGAAGGTGTGAGTTTTTCGTTAAGACCTCCCACCAAAACTGTAAGCCCTGTTACATTCCCTGTAGCATTTACTTTTAATGTATATTCCATTCCCTTTTTAAGCAAAATGTTCTGTGAAATTGAAAACACACCGTTTCCATCACTAAAGATATGGAGCTTTCCATCTACCTGTGTTGCACCCATACTCTCAGTATTTTCTTTGTTTGCTTTCCATGAATCTACTGCATTATCCTCAGAGATTACATATCTTGGGCCCCATTCAACATGGACATTCTCAAATCCTATATTACTTAGTTCTGATAATACATTTTGAGGTGCTGAATTTACAACACCTATTGAGAATATTGGCTTTTTATCATCGTTTAAAAGCCTTCTTCCCTCTATATCATAGGCTCCGTCTTTTAGATTTAATACGTTCTCTTCTGTCTTATTTTCGCTCTTTATCTTTTCAAGCTCTGACTTTGCATTATTATATATTTCCTGCATAGTGCTTTCTCTATATGCTATTACATCAGCAGACGCACCATTTTCAACATCCGCCTTTAGATAACCGATGTTGTAGTCGAAAATATTTAGGCTTTTTTCGACATATTCACAGTTTAACCCCAATCCTTTACATTCGTATACAAGTTTTGCCAAGTCACTTCTCATATCAAGATAGTTTTGTTCTTCATAAGCAAAAACTGACATTGAATTCATCGTTAATAGAACACATAACATAAAAATTATCTTTTTCATAATAAACCTGCTTTCCTAAAGAGTTAGGACTGCTGCTTCTCAGCAGCCCTAACCTAATTCATTATTTATCTATTCTTATAAACATAGGTGTATATGGCTCAACTACAAATTGACTTTCCAGAGGTTTACTTCCCCTTAAATCAATAATTTCTGTTGCTTCTAAGCCATCAATAACCACTTTAATCTTTTTAGGATTCTCCCATTGGTGATTCAAAATATTAATATGCATTTTGCCGTTGTACTCAACCCAACAATATTCAACTTCATCAACACGACTACTTGTTTCAATATCAATAAGCTGAACGCGATCAATACCTGAATCCTTTATTGAGGTTAGTATTGTTTCTTCAAACTCAGCTCTTGTCGGAGATGAAATTCTGTTTACCGTAGCATCAACTGCAATAACTGTTGCATTGTTTTTTATAAAATCAATCTTAGAAACATCATTAACATTTTGTTTTCCATCTTGCTTCATTGGATTATCTCCAAATATCAGCAACTTTCCGCCATTTTGTGCATATTTGTAAACTGCATCAACAGTTGCCGCGTCAGCTGTATTAACACATGGAAGAACAAGAAGTTTGTAATTATGAATTCTATCAATCTGATTTTCAGATATAAATTCAACCTTCTGTCCGTTCATATTAGCCGCACGGTATACATTAAAGCAAGCCTCCTGGTGTTCTAGATTATATATTCTTGAATTTGTTGAATAAAGAATTGCAACCTCAGGTTCTTTACTTACCAATGCATCAATCTCAAGTCCCAGTCGTCTTGAATCAAGAGATATTCTACCTAATGCTTCAAGTGCATCTGGTCTCCAACAAAGACCACCCCAAAGTACCGGATTATTGCGATTTCTCGACCAGTTCCACATGGCAGTCAATGTATTATTATGCATCATGCCGTTCCATACAGTCGACTCAACCCACTGCGCCTGTTCGTGAGTAAAATTCTCATCTGAGTCTGTAATAAGATGATTCTCCGAATCAAATACAGGTTTTTGAATAATACTGTGTTGCCAGTCATAATACATAAACTTTTCAAGCAAATCTCCACCAAGATTACACATAGCATCATTTCCGGCAATGCCTGCCCACTCGGAATACATATCAATATCTATACCAAACTGCATTGCTGCTCTTGCACCGGCATGGTCAGAGCTTTGCATCTGTGGCATAACCTTTGAATGAAGAGCAATATCTGGAAGATACTCATGTATAATATCGCCCATCATAACAAGAACTTCATTTACAGCTTTACAGTTAAAATAATAGTAATCATAAAACGCTCTGTCTGCAGTAGGTGATGAAGGCATCGGCACATCGGTAAATTCTGCATAATTCGTTCCGTATGCACTATTTAACTTACTTATATCGGCACCATATTCCTGAGACAGATAATATGCCCAATATGGACCATAATACTCAGGATGCGCCGAGGTCCAGTGTCTTGTCTCGTTTGAAAGACAAATACTGTCTAAATTTTTGAAATCCTTTATCTCCTCCATAACGGCTCTTATAAATACTTCCAACGCCTGCCTATATGCCGGAGCTAAAATATATTGTGAAAGATTACTTCCTGTTGGACCTTTATATTTTAAATCCTTATAGCTGTTTCCAAACCAATCAGGGAAAACATGAGGTGCCAGCAAAACTGATATTCTCATATTCTTCTCTTGTGCAACCTTCAAATTGGTCAAAAACTGTTGTGCTGCTTTTGATGTAAAATCGGCTACAAACGGTGTATCCCCTGTACCTTGCTTCAATATATCCGAAACCTGAATTTCGTCCATAAGCATAGTTACTCCGATATCCCCCTGCCAGGAAAGAGCAGAATCCAAGTCTCCATATCCTACATAAGCAAGTGGATATACCGGTCTTTTTTCTGTTCCATTCTTCGTTTTAGTATTTGCCCAAACAGAATTTGCAGTAATATCAAGCTTTCCGCTAACAAGCTCGGGTATATCCGCAGGAACTAATGTTCCGTCAAGATAACCTGTAAGATTTACTTTTGCCTGTTCATAGTATTTAGTAAGCCATTCCTCGTTGTAACCTATTCTTGTAAGGTCTCCAAGAGCAATATCATCTCTCATCCACTGAGTACACTTAGTAAGCAATGTATACCATAATGTCTCATAATTGGTTGAAATATTTTTTTCCTTGCATTCATCAAGCAATGGCTTTAATTCAGCAGCATATCCATCAAATCTATTTAGTATCTCATTGATTTTTGCTTCGCCAGGTTCAAAAAGAGTGGTAAATGACGCTTCTTTCACCCCATTGTCATATTTCGCCATTGCTTTAAAACTCGCATTTCCCATCACATCAGGAGCAAGCGTGAAATTCTTCTTTAGAACTTCATTTTTACCAATCCTAACCTTTTCTGAAAGGTTAAATTCTTCAGAATAAAGCTCAACTGTTTTTTCTTCACCTTTATTAACAAGATAAATTGTATAATTTGTATCTTGGTATGTGTATGCTTTTTCAGGACCTGCAACAGCAAGATATAATGGGCTTTTATTATCCTCTTCAAAAGTGAACTTCATAAACTTTTCACTTGATTTAGAAGTCGAAATCCCTGGTCTCAAATCCATAATATTCCGGCCTCCGGTATCTGAATCATTGACACAGGCACAAAACAACATACTATCAGGTCTTCCATTTTTATAATAAATTTCCCAAGGGATTGCCACTTCATAATAAGTCATACCTTCTTTTTCATCCCTTGAAGATTTATATATAACTTTCTCAAGTTCTTCTTCTGAAGCAGTTGACGAATACACAGACAAAACATCTTCTTTTGGATCACATACAAATCCAAATTCCTGACCATAGCTTTCGCCCTCTGAACAAAAAGCAATCTGTAAACTGTCACTTCTCCAGTAATAGTTAGCACCATGCTGATATGAATGTACTTTATCATACATACTCATGGATACATATAGATTCTTATCGTCGTAGCTTGCTCGAACGCCACCCCAGTTTTCAGTTGGCTCTTTCAATACATTCATCCGATCAAACAAATTAATTGCAAACTCTGGCTGTCCATCCCACTCATCAAGATTACCATCAATTGTTATCCCGGAAGTTTTCTGAAGTTGAATCTCGTCTAATATTCCATAAAGCTTATTAAATTCGTCAAGAGACACCTTATCCTTTGTTAGCCCCTCGTTATAAGCTTTTCTGTATATATTTTCTTTTGTTTGTATCTCTGTTTTATCAATGTTTCCATTGCCGCCCTTATCAAATCCCGGATTTTTAATTAAGTTTTCTCCAAGACCGTTTTCCGTTTTTTCTCTCACAAAAACATCATCAAACCATACATTCTTAGTAATATTTTCAACAGTAATTACATACATCAAACTCGTTATACCCTCTGGAATTGTATATTCGTTTTGAAAATCTATCCAATCAAATGTACTTCCTAAAGGCAACAAACTTGTTCTTTTTGCATTATTAAGATTAATTACAACATTTGCAGCTCTTTGTCCCTTTGCGCTTATTCCATACACATAGGTCTTTCCTGGTTCCACAGGTACAGTTTGATTTATTTGCAACGCATGATATGATTGCATTGGTGTGTAATATTGTACTTTTAAGGAATGAGAACCACTTCGATAGCTTGTATCATCAAGCTCATAATCAAAGTCTATACCCTTTTGCGTATTATAATTGAAATATGTCCATGACGAAAGGTCGCCCTGTGGCTCGTCAGCCGCAAGTACTTTGCCTGAAAAGGTAATACACGAAAACATACATGCTATGCATAAAACTAAACTCAATAATCTTCGCATTTTTTACCTCCTTTTTATGAATTAAATAGATAGTTTTGAAACCGGTAAATATGAATAGCATACTTGTGATATTACTATGACATATGTGGACGAATCTATGTATTCGTCCACATATGGCATTTTCGAAATAACATGTCTGTCGATTCTTACTGCATTATTTCATAATAGTATATAGTATACAATCCTTTTACACACCTGTTTCTTCGTATTATCCGATTACTGAAATATACTTAAATTATTCCGTAATCACTCCTGCTGTTTTCAAAGGCTTCTGATTTTCGTCCCAAAGGAATGTTTTTATCATATAATCTCCATCATTTATATCAGCAACATTTAAAACAGCACTAATTGTATCACTTCCATTAGCAGAAACATTTTTAGAAACTAATGCGGCTTGTACCATAGTTTCTCCATTATAAAGTGCTATTACATATGTGATCGGCAAGATTTGGTCAGTCTGTTCATTTTCAACTTTAACACTTGCCATAATATTACCATTTTCGATTTTTTCAAGAGCTTTAACAACCTTTGCTCCATCGCCACTGCTACTGAAATCACCTTCAAAGATTACCTGATTAAAAATCTCGTCTTCATTATCATCTGCATCAGACATATCAAAATTCCAGTTAGGAATGTCAAGAGCGGTTGTTCCCGTTTCTGCCCCTTCTGCATCATAATTTATCTTACTGATTTTGAAGTCGTCAAAGTATCTTGTTCCTGTTCCGTCTTTCGGATTGTATGACAGATATATTGCAGTTCCCTTTGATGTATAATCAAATGTATGCTCATACCAGGTCTTATCGCCTACTGTTCCAAGCGTTGTACTTGTTACTCCGGTACTGCTTGCAAACTGTTTACTTCCCTCAGCCCAACCTGTTGCTGACGGACCAAGTATCAGATTCTGTCTTGCCTTCCCGTTACCCATTATTTCTGTTGACTTAAAGTTAATTCTGTATTTTGCGTTTTCTTCAAGCGTTACAGGAATTTTTACTGCTATTACTCCATCTACCTTTTCTGTAGCTTCAAGTTTTAATGCATTCGGTGCGCTTGTATCAAGTACATTTTCTGTGCTTAGCTGGAAGTTTAACTGCTCTGCTGTTACATCTTTGCTTGTAACTTCCCAATAATTACCTAATGTTCCACTGATAACCTTCTCCGGTCCTTCTGGTTCAGACTCACTTACCGTATCAAAATTCCAGTTAGGAATGTCAAGAGCGGTTGTTCCGATTTCTGTTCCTTCTGCATCATAATTTATTTTACTGATTTTGAAGTCGTCAAAATATCTGCTATACAATCCCTTTTTAGGCTCATATGTCAAATACATTTCTTTTGCCTTTGAATTATAATCGAAGGTATGTTCATACCATATCAAGTCTCCTACTGTTCCAAGGTTTGTACTTGTTACTCCGGTACTACTTGAAAACTGTTTACTTCCCTCAACCCAAACTGTTGCTGACGGTCCGAAGATCATGTTCTGTCTTGGTGTTCCAGCACTCATTAATTCTGTTGACTTAAAGTTAATTCTGTATTTTGCATTTTCTTCAAGCGTTACAGGAATTTTAACTGCTATTACTCCAGTATCTGAAGCAGTAAGATGCTCAATTCTTAATGAATAAGGCGCACTTGTATCAAGCACATTTGCAGTACTAAGTTGAACATTTACAATGTCTGCTGTTATGTCACTACTTATTACTTCCCAAACTCCGCCTACGGTTCCATTTATAACAGGAGTATCAGCAACCTCCTCTGCCATAATGACCACAGGTGTCAAAGAAAAAATAAAACATATTGTTAATAATAAAGATACTAATTTTTTCATATTTTTATCCTCCATACTATAGACGGTAGTGTCAAGTTTGACACCCCGTTTTATATATTTTAACTATCGTTAAAACCTTAATTTTTCGAGATTTTTGAATATTTTTGCATAAAAATATAGCAATAACCTCCTTTTTGCTGTATAATTGAGTTGCAACCTTCAATTAAATGAACAGTCCAAAAGGAGCTATTGCTATGAACTCAATTATAACATATTTACTTATACAAAATCAATACCTTTTACAAATTATTTCTTATCTTTGTAACTTTATTTGCAAATTTATACCTTTAAAGCAGTTCATTTTTGACGATTCTAACTCACCCGACTACCAAAAATTTAAAACTGACAAGCTTCCTGTTATCAAAAAATTTGAAAAG
>JAZSPM010000084.1:0-9343 GCA_045537455.1 Candidatus Ornithomonoglobus sp.
GTTGGTGCAACAACAAACATTTATGCTCCGAGGCTGTACGCCGTTGTAAACATAAATAAAAGCGGAAAAAGGTATGCAAGGTTCTTTTATCGCATTTATGCGGCGTACAAGCTTTTCGGGCAAATCACAGGCGAACAGGGCATTTAAGCCCTGTTCCTTTTTTTTAGTCGTCAGGAATAGAATCAGAGCGAAGATTCTCTAAAAGCTCAGTCAGAATCCGGACATCCTCTAAAACGTTGTTTAAATCATCAAGCATAACTGTTAAGTGTGCATCTAAAACACTGCTTGGATTGTTCATATGTATCACCTCATTCCTGTTCCGTATGCTATTTTATAATATAAATCATAAAGCTTTTTTTTATATTCCTCATCTGTTGTTGTTTCCAGGGCGTTTTTAAGTATCAAAAGTATATCTTTTTTTAATACAACTTCTTTCATGTAGTGGTGTCCTTTCGCCTATTGTAGAGGGGCAAAGTTACCCACATCCGTTGGTGTGGATAACTTTGCCTTTTTTATTTAATTATACAAAAAAATGGTTGTTATGTCAACCAACCGCGCTGGACTCAAAATCCTGTGGTAGTGATACCGTACCGGTTCGACCCCGGTCATCGGCACCAACATAAAAATAACGGCTTATCAAAGCCGTTATTTTTTTATTCATTCAATTCCTTATCTATTGCTTCTGCTGCCGCCTTGCCTGCACCCATTGCAAGGATAACTGTTGCGGCACCTGTTACAACATCGCCGCCGGCATATACATGGTCTTTAGATGTCTTTCCGGTAGCTTCGTCTGCGACGATACAGCCTCTTTTGTTTGTTTCAAGTCCCTTTGTTGTTTGCTTGATAAGCGGATTCGGTGACTGCCCGATTGCAACAACAACCGTGTCGATGTCAAGAATTTCTTCGCTGCCTTCGATTTCTATAGGTCTGCGTCTGCCTGATGCGTCAGGCTCTCCAAGCTCCATCTTTATTACTTCAACGCCCTTTAACCAACCGTTTTCATCACCGATAAGGCGTGTTGGGTTTTGCAGAAGCTTGAAAATTATTCCTTCCTCCTCTGCGTGATGAACCTCCTCAGCTCTTGCCGGAAGCTCCTCCTTGCCTCGTCTGTAAATGATATAAACATTTTCAGCCCCGAGTCTCTTTGCCGAACGTGCCGCATCCATTGCCACGTTACCGCCACCGAATACCGCAACATTCTTTCCTATATAAACAGGAGTATCATAATCAGGGAATTTATATCCCTTCATAAGATTAATTCTTGTTAAAAACTCATTCGCACTGTATACGCCATTCAGACTTTCGCCCTCAATACCCATAAACGATGGCAAGCCTGCACCTGAACCGATATATACTGCATCATAGCCCATTTCGTCAAACAGCTCATCAACCATAATTGTTTTACCGATGATTACGTTCGTCTGAATATCAACGCCAAGCTCTTTCAAATTTGCAATTTCTTTCTGAACTATATCCTTTGGCAGTCTGAATTCAGGAATACCGTACATCAGAACTCCGCCTGCTGTATGGAATGCTTCGTAGATTGTTACAGCATAGCCTTTCTTTGCCAGATCGCCTGCAACCGTCAAGCCTGACGGACCTGAACCAACAACAGCAACCTTTTTGCCGTTTGGTATTGGCTTTTCTATTTTTTCGTTAACGTGCTTCATGTGGTAATCAGCTACGAATCTTTCAAGACGTCCTATTGCAACGCTCTCGCCCTTGATACCTCTTACGCACTTTGATTCGCACTGCTTTTCCTGTGGACATACTCGTCCGCATACAGCCGGAAGTGCATTTGTTTCTTTTATTTTCTGATATGCACCCTCAAAATCTCCTGCTGCTATAAAAGCAATAAATTCAGAGATTTTTACTGAAACAGGACAGCCCTGCATACAAGGCTTATGCTTACAGTTAAGACATCTTTGTGCCTCATCTATAGCCATTTCTTCTGTATATCCCGTTGTTACCTCAAGAAAGTTCTTGTTCCTGACGTTAGGACACTGTTCGGGCATAGGGTTTTTATCTAATCTCATATTAGGCATTTTTATCTCTCCTTTATCGTGAAATACGAAAAATTATTCGGCGTGGTTTGTTCTGCCGATTCGGCAGTGACCATCACTGCACGATCTTTGCTCGTGCTCTTTGAACATTCTTGAACGCTTCATTGCACTGTCCCAGTCAATCAGATGACCGTCAAAGTCAGGACCGTCAACACACGCAAATTTAGTCTCGCCGCCAACTATAACACGGCATCCGCCGCACATTCCTGTTCCGTCTATCATAACAGGATTCATTGAAACAGTCGTCTTTATTCCGTATTCCTTTGTTACGTTACATACTGCTCTCATCATCACAAGCGGACCGATTGCAATAACCTCGTCAAATTTTTCGCCTGCATCAAGAAGCTCCTTTAATCTGTCTGTAACAAAGCCCTGTAAGCCGTTTGAGCCGTCGTCGGTTGTAACTATAAGCTTGTCTGAGCATTTCTTTAACTCATCTTCAAGTATAATTAAATCCTTATCCCTGAAGCCCGTTATAACCGTAACGTCAGCACCCATATTATGGAGCTTTTTAGCCTGAGGATAAGCAATAGCTGTTCCCAAGCCGCCACCGATTACTGCCGCTTTCTTTATTCCGTCAAGCGGAGTCGGCATTCCAAGCGGCCCTGCAAAGTCAAGCAGCTCACCACCCTCAGGAATTTCAGACAAATCACGAGTTGTTTTTCCAACTATCTGAACTATTATCGTAACGGTACCCTTTTCGCGGTCAAAATCTGCAATCGTGAACGGTACTCTTTCTCCGTATTCATCAATTCTCAATATTATAAACTGACCCGGCTCTGCTTTTTTTGCAATAAGCGGAGCTTCAACCTCCATTAGAAATATCTGTGGGTTTAAAATATTTTTTCTTACAATTTTATATGGCATAATTCCACCTCATATCTTTTTGACATTACTTTTACATTTTATAATAACACAAATTCCGATTTTTTTCAATAGCAATATTATAATTTTATAATATTTTTAAAAATTGTATAAATGTTATAGTGATACACTCAATTCGTGCAATATATTTTTCGTTTAGATATATATTAATTTCTTGACTTTACATATATAAAATGATAAAATATAACTATAATGTATATTGGAGGGATTCCTTATGAAAAGACAGGACTACATATCATGGGATGAATATTTTATGGGAATTGCATTGCTTTCGGCACAGAGGTCAAAGGACGGTAATACGCAGGTCGGAGCGTGCATTGTTGATGAGAACAACAAAATTCTGTCATTGGGCTATAACGGTATGCCCATAGGCTGCAACGATGACGATATGCCGTGGGAGCGTGACGGAGAGCCTATTGATACTAAATATATGTATGTATGCCATGCGGAATTGAACGCTATCTTAAACAGCAAAATATCTCTGCACGGTGCAACTCTTTACGTAACCTTGTTCCCATGCAATGAATGTGCAAAGGCTATTATTCAAAGCGGAATAAAGGAGCTTGTGTATCTTTCGGATAAATACAGCGATTCAGATAATAATATAGCATCAAAAAAGATGCTTGATATGTCAGGCATAAAATACAGAAAATACACTCCGACGGGACGTAAATTGGAAATTGAACTTTAAGTTAAGAAGGAATACAATATGAATAAAAAAACCACAGGCAAGCTTTCCCTGTTTCTTTCTGGGCTTGTTTCACGAATGAACGATAATATAGATTATTTTAAGGATATAACTGTTGAGTTTAAGTCGGGTGCGAAGATTTTTAAAGCAGTTATAACCATTAAAAACGAACTGATTCTTGATTATCAGGCCGTACAGAAAACTATCTCAGCTGATGAAATTTCGGATTTTCTATGCAGTGAGGCTTTAAAATATGATTCTGCACGTGTTATTTATACAGAGCGTGGTGCAAGAATAATAATTGATGCAGATGACAGAAACGTAAAAATGCATCACGAGGACGCCGTTGAGGAAGCGGCGGCTTCGAGCGTTGTTCAGACAGGACGTGAATATGTTGTAAATCCGGCACTTGCCAAAGAGCTTTTAACTGAAATCGGTATCCTTGCACAGAATGGAAAAATTAAAAATGACAAAATCCGCAAATATAATCAGATAGATTATTTTGTTGAGCTTATGCAGGGAGTGCTGAAAGAAACAGGTGAGCGTGACGAATATGTAATTTTGGATGCCGCTTGCGGAAAGAGCTATCTTTCGTTTGTATTAAATTTCTATCTGACGGAGATACTCAAAAAGAAATGCCGTTTTATCGGCGTGGATTATTCGGAAACGGTCATAAAAGCATCAAAGCGTACTGCAAAGAATCTGAACTATAAAAATATGGAATTTATTCAGGCGGACTTAAATACATACACTCCCGAAGGACGTATTGATTTGGTTATTTCGCTACACGCCTGTGATACAGCAACCGACATGGCACTGGGCTTGGGTATACGTGCAAAAGCTCGTGCGATTGTGTGTGTTCCGTGCTGTCATAAGGATATTTTAAAGCAGTATTCATACGACCCCTTCAAGGCTGTGACACGTCACGGGATTTTAAAGGCACGTCTTGCAGACACTCTTACCGATGCTCTGCGTGCGGCTTATCTTGAGGGTATGGGATATAAGGTTTCAATGATTGAATATATCTCACCTCTTGAAACACCGAAAAATATTATGATTCGCTCAGTTTATACAGGAAAACCGAACGAAAAAGCAATGTCGGAGTATAATGAGCTTAAAAGTATGATAAATGTAACTCCGGCAATAGAAAGATTTTTGTCAAAGACAGAAAGGGTAGAATAATGGATTGTACAGAAAAACAGCTTGAAACAAAAAAGATATTTGAGGGACGTGTAATAAACGTCCGTATTGACAAGATAGAGCTTCCCGACGGACGTACTTCCTCACGTGAGATTGTGGAGCATAATGGTGGCGTAGGAGTTATCCCCGTAACTGACGACGGTGAGGTTTTTATGGTATCACAGTACAGAACTGCCGCAAAAACTCTTATGCTTGAAATTCCGGCAGGTAAGCTTGAAAAAGGCGAAGATCCTCTTGAGTGCGGAAAGCGTGAGCTTATTGAAGAAACAGGCTACAGTGCAAGCGAATTTATACCGCTTGGTGCATATTATGCAACTCCGGGCTACTGCGAAGAAAAGCTGACTCTGTATCTTGCAAGAGGCTTGCAGTGGCAGGGACAGCATCTTGACGACGGCGAGTTTTTAAATGTGAAAAAGTACAAGCTTGACGATTTATTCAATATGGTTATGAATAATGAAATTTATGACTGTAAAACGGCAATCGCAATATTAAAAGCAAAACAAATTATAAATAATGCTTGACAAATAATAAAATAGAGTGTATAATACACTTTAGTACGCTAAAGTGTTAAAGCAAGAAATTTAAAATCAAGTCCCTCGAAAGCATTAAAATTTACCAAGAAATTTCGATATTACGTTGCATACGAAATTTCTTGAAGCGTAAATTTAAACGCTTTCGGATGACTTGATTTCATATAGTAAATCAACAAAAAAAGCGATGAAAATTTTTTGTAGATTATTATTTTGCAGTGAGGGTGCTGTACTTGTGTACCGCCCCGAGCGAAAAGTGATAAGATGCGGAAAATTAGCTCGCCATATGTATAGAAAGGAAGTTATAAATGTCGGATTGGAGACTGTATACACCAATGGGAGTAACGGATATTCTTCCGGATGAGTGTACAAGAAAAAAGGAACTGGAATCAACGATGTGGTCGGTATTTTCATCAATCGGCTATAAGGAGGTTGAGATTCCGTCATTTGAATTTTATGACTGCTATCAAGGCTCAGGCGGTGAAATATCGCAGGAGACCTTATATAAATTTTTTGATGAGCAGGGACGTATTCTTGCTTTAAGACCTGATTTTACAACGTCAATCGCAAGAATGGTGTCAACAAAGCTGTCAGATAAGGCAATGCCGCAGAGGTATTTGTATTCAGGCAATGTGTTCAGAATTGAGCAGACTGAGGGTGCAAAGCAACGTGAGTTCACGCAATGCGGAATTGAGCTTATCGGTTCATATGCTCCGTCTGCAGATGCTGAGGTTATTGCGGCGGCAATGGAAGCAATTCTTGCTGTAGGCGTAGAAGATTTTACAATAGAAATCGGTCAGGTTGCATTCTTTAACGGTCTTGTTGAGCAGGCAGGGCTTACGCCTGAAATGACAGAAAAATTAAGAGAGCGTATTGACTCAAAGGATTGCGTAGGTATTCAGGCGATAGTGGACAAGCTTGACATGGAGGACAGCATTAAAAAGCTGTTGGTTGAGCTTCCGTATATGTTCGGTGATATGAGCGTGCTTGAAAAAGCATATGTTGCAGGACTTAATGAGACGTCAAAGCTTGCACTTGATAATCTGAAAAGAATTTATGAGTTGCTATGCCTTTACGGCTTTGAGCAGTATATCTCGATAGATTTGGGAATGCTTCAGAGCATTGATTATTATACGGGACTTATTTTCAAGGGCTATGCAAGAGGCCTCGGCTTCCCGATTTGCGGCGGCGGACGTTACGATAATCTGATGTCACGCTTTGGAAAGCCGTCAGGTGCAGTCGGAGTTGCAATAGGCGTTAACAGAATCCTTGCGGCACTTCCCGATGAGAAGGTTGACGGAATAAGCTCATCGCTTATTTTTGCAGAGCATAATGCAGAGGGCTTAGGCTATGATTTAGCATATAATCTGCGTGTAAACGGATGTCTTGTTGAGTATTATATCGGTGACGGGGACTATAAAGAAGCTGAAAAATACGCTCTTTCAACCGATAACGGATGTATGCTTCGTGTGTTCCCTGACGGTAAGCTTCAGATAAAGGATTTTGCAAAAAATGAAATTACCGAAACAACAGTAAATGAATTTTTAGGATATTATTCGGATGATGAGCATGAGCATCATCATGACTGTGATTGCGGTTGTGAGCACGACCACGAATGTACTTGCGGTCATGAACATCATCACCATTAAAACGAAAGGATTTTTAAAATGGATTATTTAACAGTCGCTCTTGCAAAAGGGCGTTTGGCGGAGCTGGCAATGGATATATTTGCCGAAATCGGCATGGATTGCTCCGAAATGAAAGAAAAAACAAGAAAGCTTATCTTCACCAATGAAGAAAAGAAAATGAAATTTATACTTGTGAAAGCCTCAGACGTTGCAACATATGTTGAACACGGTGCGGCTGACATCGGAATTGTCGGCAAGGATACGCTTCTTGAAGAAAGCAGAAATCTCTATGAGATGGTAGATATGGGATTTGGTAAATGCAGAATGGCAGTTTGCGGTCCTGTTGAATTAAAAGGAAAATACGATAAAATTACAAATCTACGTGTCGCATCAAAATATACCCATATTGCATCAAAGTTCTTCCACGAGGAAAAGGGTATGACGGTTGAGATGATTAAGCTTAACGGCTCTGTTGAGCTTGCTCCGCTTGTAGGGCTTTCAGATGTTATTGTGGATATTGTGGAAACAGGCAAAACACTTCACGAAAACGGTCTGGATGTTTTAGAGGACGTATATCCGCTCAGTGCAAGATTTGTTGTAAACAAGGTCAGCATGAAGATGGAAAAAGACCGTATAATGGATATTGTTGAAAAATTTAAGGAAAGAGTGGAAGGCTGATGAGAATTTATCCTGCTATAGATATTAAAGACGGAAAATGCGTAAGACTTTTGCAGGGACGTTTTTCCGATGTTACAGTTTACGGGGACAATCCCGTTGAAATGGCAAAGAAATGGGAAGCAGAGGGTGGCGAATTCATTCACGTGGTTGACCTTGACGGAGCATTAAAGGGACACGGAGTGAATGCCGAAATCATAAAGAATATCTGCGAGGCGGTTTCAGTTCCTGTTCAGACGGGCGGAGGAATACGTACTATTGAAGATATAGAAGCAAAGCTTGCGTGCGGAATCCGCCGTGTTATAATCGGAACAAAGGCAGTTTCAAGTCCTGAGTTTATAAAGGAAGCCGTTGAAAAATACGGTGATAAAATCGTAATCGGAATAGATGCAAAGGACGGTTATGTGGCAGTCGAAGGTTGGGAAAAGTGCAGTGAGTTCACCGCTGTTGAATTTGCAAAGCAAATGGTGGAGCTTGGCGTAAAAACCATTGTTTATACAGACATCGCCACAGACGGAACACTCAAAGGCCCTAATCTTGCGGCTATGGAGGAAATGGCAAAAAGTGTTGATGCTGATATTATCGCATCAGGCGGAGTGGGTTCTCTGGAGCATATAAAAGCACTTGTTCCCACAGGTGTTGAGGGTGTAATCGTAGGACGTGCATTGTATACGGGCAACGTTGATTTAAAGAAAGCGATTGAAGAAGTATGAAAAAGGTAGTGAGTCTTACACGCAAGGCTATTGAGGACTACAATATGATTAACGACGGCGACAGAATTGCCGTTGGAGTATCAGGCGGTAAGGACAGTCTTGTTCTGCTTTGTGCGTTAGCGGAGCTTTCAAGGTACTATCCGAAAAGATTTACCGTTGTTGCACTTACTCTCGATATGGGCTATGATTCGGATTTTTCGGAAATCCAAAAGCTGTGCGACAAGCTTGGCGTTGAATATCATATTAAAAAGACAAATATATGGGAGGTTATTTTTGATATAAGAAAAGAATCAAACCCATGCTCGTTGTGTGCAAAGATGCGTCGGGGAGCATTGAATGATTTTGCTCTTGAAAATAACTGCCATAAGGTGGCGCTTGGACACCATAACGATGATGTTCTTGAAACATTTTTTCTGAGCCTTATGTACGAGGGCAGAATAAACTGTTTTTCTCCTGTTACATACCTTGACAGAACAGATGTCTATCAGATAAGACCGATGGTTTACGTCCGTGAACGTGATATCAGAGGAGCTGTGAGGAATGCGGAGATTCCTGTTGTAAAAAGTAAATGCCCTGTTGACGGAGTAACGAAACGTCAGGACATGAAGGAATTTATACAAAGGCTCGAAAAGGAGCAGTATCCCGGAATACGCAAGCGTATTTTCAGGGCGATTCAGGACAGCACAATAGACGGTTGGAGCGATTATAAAAAGAATAAATAAGGGCGGATATTATCCGCCCGTTTTTGTTTATTTAATTATTCTTTAAACGTACACTTGCAGTTCCGTCATCATTGTAAGCTATACGCTCACCTGCGGAACAAAGACTGTTTACATATTCAAAAAATTCTTCCTTTGAAGCAAACATAGGCTCAAAATCAGCAATGATTTGCTTTGCACGCTCTGCATTGTTCTGCAATAATAAAGTCATCATAACAAGCTGCCACTGTGCTGAACCGATA
>JAZSPM010000059.1:0-12929 GCA_045537455.1 Candidatus Ornithomonoglobus sp.
CAGCGATCAAGGTGAACGATCAAAATATCCGGAAATTGAACATGGCAGAAAACTTGGCCAAAGCGAAAAAGTTGTTGGAGGGGGTGACGGTATGACAGAGCAGGAAAAGAAGCTGCTTCAAGCGAAGCACCGCATGGAGGAGGCGGAGGCATGGAACCGGAAGAAGGAACGAAGCATCAGAACCCGGCGGCTGATCCAGGAAGGTGCGATTTTGGAGAGCGTATTTCCCCAGGCGCAGCACATGGAACTGGAAGCGCTGAAAGCGATTCTTGAACAGCAATTGGGTACGAAAGAAACGAATAACGCAGGCTGAGAACGGGCGTAGGCTTCCCGAAGGGCGCACTTACTCACCACCTCGTCGGAACAGACTCCATATCCCTCGCTCCGCCCCGAAAGGGGCAGAGCTCACTCATTGCGTTGTTCCTCCTCTCTCCCCAAAGGCCGATTGCCTTTGCGGGGTCCCCAGGCGGTGGTATTTCCGGTGGAAATCGTGCGCTCATCTCCGCGCCAAGAGCCGCCTTGCGGCGGTTGCGCTCCGAAACGCGCCTGCGGGCGCAGTCCGAGGGGGCTGCGGCTGTTGCGACAGCCTATGGACAATGCCACACTGGAAGCCAAAGTGCTGTCATTGTCCACGCAGTTGGTGTGCGGTACATACCGAACAGAATACCGTCGCTTGCAGCTACGGTATTCCACCAACTGCCTGAGAAAAACTTCCCCCGGAAGCTTTTCTCAAAGGGAGCCTTGAATCAAGGCCCCCTGTTCTTTTCAAAAAGAACCAAAACAAGAACGACGAAAGGAGGGAAACGAGAATGGCAATTTACCATTTGGAAGCAAAGGTCATAAGTCGAGGTGTCGGCAGAAGTGCCGTTGCTGCTTCTGCATATATGAGTTGTTCCCGTATATACAATGATTATGACGGGATACAGCACGATTACACAAGAAAACAAGGACTTGTCTTTGAGCAGGTGCTACTACTGCCACAAGCACCGCCGGAATGGACGGACAGGAGCATATTATGGAACGCAGTTGAAGAAACGGAAAAAACAAAGGACAGCAGACTCGCAAGGGAGTTTGTTGTTGCCTTGCCTACGGAGCTATCAACAGAAGAAAATATATCCTTGCTTACGGAGTATGTGCAGGAGAATTTTGTTAATGACGGAATGTGTGCTGATTTCTGTATACACGATACAGACGGACATAACCCCCACGCACATATTATGCTTACGGTCAGACCGCTAGATGAAAACGGCAAATGGCAGAACAAGACCGAGAAAGAATATTTGTGTATAAAGGACACCGAAGAACGAGGTTTTACATCAAGCGAATTCAAGACCGCACAGCTTGACGGTTGGGAGAAACAATATCAGTACATAGTCGGCAAAAAGAAAATATATATGACACCATCACAGGCAGAAGCACAAGGATATGAGCGAGTTTCAAAATATCCCAAAAGCACACGCTACGGCAGACAAAACCCAATCGCTGAAAGGTGGAACAACGAAGAACAGCTTTTGATATGGCGAAAAAACTGGGCAGATATAAATAATCTGTATTTAGAGCGTAAAAGCATAGATAGCCGGATAGACCACCGAAGCCACAAGGAACGGGGACTTGACGAACAGCCTACCATACACGAAGGAGTTACCGCAAGAATAATTGAGCAAAAAGGCGGAACTTCCGAGCGCTGCGAAATCAACAGGCAGATTAGGGCTGACAATAAACTGCTCCGTGAGCTTAAAAAGCAGTATGCAAAACTTGTTGAAGCAGTTAAACATACTGTCGCAGCTGTTTCAAAGGTATTTGAAACCTTGCGTAAAAATATGATTTGCTATCGTTATAACATAGAAGCAACGAGCTTTTGGAAGTTTGCTAAACAGGTAGAGGTTAGTGCATTAAAAAGCAAGTCTGACAAACATTTAGAATTATATACGGAGATAAAAGAAAAAGTTGCAGAACGCAAGAAGCTGAAAGCAGAGCTTGATAAAATACCTAAATTGCAGATTTTCAAGCGAAGTGAACTGATGGGGAAAATAAATACTCTGTCCGAACAGATAGAGGATAAGAAATCAGAAAAATCAATTTTGCTTGATGAATTAGGTTGCACCGATGATAAAGACATATCAAAGATAAATGACCGGATATATGATATTACTGATGCACTTGCTAAAATGGAAAGACACACCGATAGCTGCAAAGACGGCATTAAAAAGGCTTTGAAAGAATTTGACGATTTTTATATACAAACTGCTGATATTGACAGTATGGAACTTATAGAGGAAAGATTACGGATAAGACCGCAAGCCGAACAAGAAGCGGAAACGGAGTTAAGAACAGCCTATAAGGACAGCTTTTCAAGAGATACATTTAAGGAAAGCATAAGCAAAACCGACAATGAGTTACACGAGGACTTATATTCCGAGCGTTCTTCAATTATACGCAAATTAAAGACTTACAAGCAGCAACAAGAGCAGAGCTATCCTAAACCAAAGCAGAAAGAGCTTGATGACGAAATGGAGTTATAAAAAAGTTATCGGCAAAATGACAAAATTTCATTAAAACCATTGATAATATTGGAAAACTATGTTATACTTGGTATGCTACATTATACACATTATAATGGGTTAATTGTATTTTTTCTCGTTATGAAGTGTACGCCAATTAGGTAAAAGCGTACACTCTGACAACAAAACTTTGTAACGAGAAGTAATGTGTATCGGTGTAGCAACCTAAAGTCAGGGTTGTATGTTTTTCGGTGCATAGCCCTGAAACACGGGTTATGCACTTTTTAATTTATGGAGGATTTCGAGCATGAAAAGACAAGTTTGTAGTTTAATGTTAGTATTATGTATTTTAACGAGTATAGTATCTTTTTTGCCTGCAACTGCAAGTGCAAATACTTTAATAAAACTCGGAGACTATATCCAAATGGGAACATATTACGGAGAACCGATTTTATGGCGTTGCGTAGCCTTTGAAAAAATAAGCGGATATGATGACAGCGGTAATCCCATTATGGATGCAACTGATACTGTAACAGAATATAAAAACGGATATTTGCCCCTCATGATTTCTGATAAGATTTTATGCATCAAGCCTTTTGATGCAGCAGGCAACAACAGACTCTATTCTCACGCCCGCGGAGAAGCTTCTGGTAAATATAGAAGAGAATTTGGATCAAATTATTGGGGTGATTCAAACATCAGATGTTGGCTAAATTCTGATAATGTTGTAATTTGGGAATGTGGAAATCCACCAATAGCACAAAATATTGAAGATGGTTATAATAATTATGAAGAAGAACAAGGATTTTTAAGCAATTTTTCTGCAAGTGAAGCAAAACTAACAACTTGCGTTAATCAAAAATCTATACTTGATTATAAGGAATATGATGGCTACGGAAAGGGCGATTATCATAAGTACAATTCAGGCGTTGAAACTGTTGTGCAAAATTACAGCACAGCATATTCTGAGCAAACAATAGATAAAATGTTTTTATTAGATGTAAAACAAGTTGCAAACATACATAGCAATAGAGAATTATTGGGAAATTACATATATACAACTCCGACTTCTAGTGCTATATCTCAATCTGACTATAAAAGTGATGATTTAAACACAGATAATGAGTATCGATATTGGCTACGTACTCCTAATACATATTATTTTGACCATGGTAGTAATGGAATCAGAATTGTCGATTGCGATTATAATATAAATTGTGCAAATGTTAATTGTACAAAAGTTGGTGTTCGACCGGCATTTTTCTTAAATATAGATAATGTTGATTTTGCATATGGAAATGGTAGTGAAAATAATCCCTATAGATTATATAATTCTGCTGTTGATTGTTTTGCAGAAATAACATACAATAGTGTTACATATGATTTATTATCGCAACCTATTAACATTGATAAAGAAAGTGATGCAGAAGTATATGTCAAAGTAAATTATGAAAAAGGTACTGGCAAAGAAAAAATATATATTACTCAGAATACAGAAAAAGCCATAGAACTTGAAAATAATGTATATAAAGCTTTTAAACCAGCCGAAGTCTTTGATACGAGCAAGGATATTTATATTCTTATTGTAAATGAAGAAACAGGTGAATCTTCCTCTGAAAGAACAAGGCTTAAAATTGTTGATAATACAGCAAATTACGAATGGTTTCCCAATAGTGGCATTGATGGTTTGAATTTCAAATTAGGAAAAGAAACAGGATTTACCATTCCTGATAAAGTGCCCTGTTTTGGTGGCGCAGAAATTAAATGGGATTTTGATTTCATTCCTATTTCCGTTGAATACGACAGAGAAGATAATAATAAAATTAATGTTGTGTTTGGTACAAGCATTGCTTCTTCAGATGGTGAAAAAGATAAGTATTTCAAAGATTTTGATTTTAAAAAATATAAAGAAGATATTAAAAAGGCTGCATCTAAACAAGGGCGTACTTTAAAGCAGCTTAGAAATGACTTTAAGATGTCAGATTCTTATAAAATGAACTTGTTTGGCAACAGGGTGCTTGGCGGTGGTACTGGCAAACCCAGCTTTGATTTTGATATTGCAGGATATGCAGAAGCAAAAATAATAGATGGCAACTTTACCTTTGTAGAAGGACAGCTTTGTTTTGAAGCAGAGGTTTCGTATACATATCAGGGACAGTTGTTTATTTGGGTTGTTCCTATATACTATGAAATTGGTGGCGGCATCGGTGCAGGTTTTGAGGGTAATATGATAAATATAGCTCCAGAAACCTTTATCCCTGAATTTGAAGCGTATCTTACAGCTAAACTCAAAGCAAATTTAGGTGCTGGTGTTGGTGTGGCAAAGGTGGCAACTGTTGGAGTATCGGGCGAAGGTTCTTTAAACTTAAAAACAGCTTTACATAAGGAGTACTTAAAATCTTGGGGTGAAGGTAGTGCAAACATAAATGTTAAAGTATTTGGTAAAGAAGTTGCAAAAAGTGATTTTTGGAATGGCGATTTCCTTATATATGAAACAGGTAATGCAAATGGGTTGATTTCTGATAGTGCTGTTAAACTTGCCTCTTTAGAAGACGAAAATATATATTCTGGAATAGATATAAATAAAGTATATGAAAATGAAAGTCGTTCTTATGCTTCATCCTCTACAGATTGGTATGGAGATATTCCCCCAATTAGTTTAATGACTGCTGATTATACAAATAAAAATTTACAACTACTTGCTGAAAATGTATATACCGAATCCGCTCCAATGATGTGTGATATAAATGGACAGAAAGTTATGGTTATGCTATGGGATGATAGTGAGCGTGATGCAGTAAACAGAACTATACTTGTTTATTCCGTATATGATAATGAAACAAACTTATGGTCTGCTCCTGTTCCTGTATATAATGATGATACTGCTGATTTCTATCCATGCTTTAATGATGGATATTTAGTATGGCAGAACGAAAAAGCATTGCTTAATGGTTCTATGACCTTGCTTGATATTGCTAAACTTGGAGAAATATGTGTATCAAAATGGAATGGCAATGGGTTTGATGAACCTGTTACAATTACTGATAATAGCGTTATTGATACACAGCCGTTTGTATGTGCATCCGATTCTGAAGTAAGCGTTGTCTGGACTACAAATAGTGAAAACGATATAATTGGAACAAGCGGAAGCAATTCAATATTAAAATCTAGTATGGTAGATTCTAATTGGGAAGAACCTGTAATTATAAAAGATAATCTTAATTCTGTTGTCAATCTTTCTGCAGGTTATATAGATGATGGTTTAAATATTGCTTATGTTGTAGATAACGATAATGACTTGCAAACTATAAATGAAAGAGATATTTGTATTATTACTGAAAATGAAGAATATAAGTTAACAGATAATGATGTATTGGACAGTAACCCTGTATTTGAAGGTAGTGTGATTTACTACTACTCAAATGGAAATATCGAGTATGCAGTTTTAGGAAACGATGCCAAATCTGTAGTTTTTGAAGATATAAAAGCAGGGTTAACAGACAATTTTACTGTTGATGCAAATGAAACAGGTGATGTTGCTATATGGTGGGCAAAAAACACAGATGATGCAACTGAAGTGTTCTGCACCTTATATAAGGATAGCGAGTGGAGTGATGAGATACAGATTTCCGATACAGGTAATCAGTCAAAATATCCTGCTGGTGTTTTGGAAACGGATGGTTCAATGTATGTTGCTTATAATAATAGTATATGGCAAGATGGCTCTGTGATTCAAAGCGATTTATATACAATTGATTTACTGCCCTCTTATGATTTATCTGTTATAGATGCTTATATCGATGAAGATTCTATGATGGTATATGCTACAATCAAAAATACAGGCGAACTTAATGTTGATTCATATACAGTATCCCTGATTGATGGTAATGTGAATTCACAGAAAGTAATCAGCGAAGGATTAAAGGCTGGCGAGTCTTCCAATGTAGAAATTGAATATATCAAGCCTGAAAATCTTGATAAACGTACAATCACCCTTTCTGTTTCAATGAATGACGAAGAATATAATTTAGATAATAATTCAGTAGTTCTTACTGTAGGTAATTGTGATGTAGATATAACTGAAGTAAGAAATTACGAAAAGCTTCCTACCTCCCTTGCTGGTGCTGTTATAAGTAATAATGGATATAGCGATACCGGTAAGATAACTGTTTGCTTACGTAAAGAGACTGCTGATGGTATTGTTGCAGAAACACAAATTATTGATAATCTATCTGCTGGCGAAAGTACAGAAGTTACTTTTAATTATAATATTGTTGAAAATTCTAATATTCAATGGTATGTAACAGCAGAGGCAGAAAATGAAGAAGTTTCTTTGGGTAATAATGATTCTTATTTTATAAATAATTATCTATCTTCTGTTTCTGAATATAGTCATGAAATACTAAGATATACCATTAAAGAAAAATCTCTTATTGTTAATGCATACGCAGAGAATAATACTGCTGCTGATTTAAATGCTGTATCTATTCTTGCAGTATATAGTGCAGACGGAAGATTAAAGGGCGTTCAACAAACTGATTTGGCCGCTACTAAATATGGTAATGCCACTTTGAATTTCACAATAGACGATTATTCATACTCTAACGGAGATTATATGAAACTGTTTATGTGGAATGGGTTGAATAGTTTAGAACCTGTATGTAGTGCTGTTCAGGCTAATATTATTCAATAATTTACAAAGGCTCAAAATTGCGCCAAAAACGTTTTTTAATATATTAAAGCAAAAATTATTAAGGGCATACTGCGAAAATGCAGTATGCCCTTAGAACTTCTCGTAAAATATTAGATTTAGTTAAGTTATGTATATAAGTTTGGAGAAAATCAGAATAGTTTTAGCGTTTTGACAGTAACACTAAGAAGGTTTTGTGCTTTCTGTAGAATTTTATCAAAAACGGTTGTCAAAACAGGATAAATGTGGTATAATATCATTGGATATTTACATAATAATATTTATTTCTATGTAAATAAGACGCGTTATGATTAAAAGTTTATGGAACTATTAATATTGGTAATATAAGAATTTTAAAGCATTTTCAGAAATAAAAAAAGATTTACGAAAAAAGATTTAATTGTAATTTTATTATTGTCAAAGACTACCTATTATATGTTGTTTTAATAACAACACATAATAGAATGCTTATGTCGAGATAAAACACCATTTGAGCAAAATCAATCGCATAAGGGGTAGCAGACAGGAAATGTGGAACATAGTGTTTAAGTTTTCATCAAATGAACCTTTATTAAAAAACGTTTAATTTGAGTTCATGCATACATTTTGTTTATAGAAGCCAGCACAAAATAAATAAATATTGAATTTAATACAGGATTCTATGTATTAAATTGTTGATTGATATAAAATTAATAAGCTAAATGTTATGTATAAAATTGGTCTAAATTATAGGGAAACATGTGTTATTTTTTTCTTCATAAATAAAATTGGAGAAAGAGCAATTGTTTTCAATCAATCTTCTCTGTTAATTTGGGCAAAATTTGTTTAGGATTTAAATATTTATCTTGGAATCATAAATATTAAATAATGAATTAATAAAGAGAGGATAGGATATGTTACCTGATGTTATTGATTTTAGGATAACGAGCATTTGTAATTTTAACTGCGGATTTTGTTTTGGACCTCCAAAATATGACAATGTATTAACGATAGATGATATACAAAAACTTTTAATTAATTTGAAAATGGCAAATGTCAAAAAAATTGTACTCACGGGTGGAGAACCAACTTCGTTACCCAATATTGTTCATATTATAAAAATGATAAAACAATTTGGATTTAAATTGGTCTTATCAACAAACGCTAGCTTTTTTGGAACTGATAAGATGATTGATATTTTAGATAATATAGATTGGATTGGGTTGCCATTGGATTCTAGCGATCAATATTGTTTTTCTCAGTTGCGTAAGTGCTCGATGGATGATATTTCGAACATATATAAATTGTTTGATTATATAAAGTGTGAGCATCCGCAATTAAAAATAAAGATAGGTACAGTTGTGTCAAAATACAATTATGATACTGTTATTGATATTATGGATACTTTATCTTGCTATCCTGACATGTGGAAAATTTATCAATTAAGTGAATCGAATTATAATAAAGAATTTTATGATAGTTATAAAATCAGTAATGAGCGTTTTGCTAATTTGGTTAATATGATAAAAGAAAAATATTTAGGCAAATTTTCCAATATATTTTCTGCTCTAGAATTTGAACGAGATAGTAAATATTTGTTTTGTGAGCCCAATGGAGATGCAAAAACAATATATCATAATAAGGAGATATTAATTGGGAATTTTATCAAAAATTTTGAAGAAGTTGTAGCCTCTTCAGCAAAATGGATTGATAATAGCAGAATTATGTATAATTTCAATAATAGTTATCCTGAATAAGGGAGAGGAAAAACTATATGAACCATTTAAAATTATTTATAGCATCGCCATCAGATGTTAGCAAGGAACGAATAGAAATTCAAAAGATTGTTGATAGATTAAATAAAATAACTGAAGAATATCATAATACACATTTATCAATATTCCGTTGGGAAACGGACCTATCACCAGGTATGGGAAGAGTACAGGATCTTATTTTTCAACAATCAAATCCTAAAACATGGAATATATTTATTGGTGTTTTATGGAATAAGTTTGGCTCAAAATCTGGTTCTGGAAAACTCACAGGTACTGAAGAAGAGTTTAGAAATGCATATAAGAACTGGAAGGAAAAGAAATATCCACAAATTCTTTTTTATAGAAGTACGCAAAAAACAAAATCTACTGTTATAGATGGTGAACAGCTACAAAAGGTAAATGCTTTTTTTAAAGAATTTCAAGTGGGGGGTAGGCATCCGGGTTTTTATAAAGAATATAGTAGTATAAATCAATTTAAGGATATTCTTTTTAATGATCTTTTAAAGATAGTATACGAGTTTGATAAAACAACAAATAAATTATCAACAAATTCAGTGATGTCAAAAAAATATGAAAATTTATTTTTACCTGATCAAAACGATTATCGTAATTCTATAAAAAAAAGAGCTATAGAAGATTCTCTAACAATAAATTTATTAGCTCATTCTGGATATTCTTTTTTGGCTCAATACGGTCATAGGTATAAGGACTGTATAATTAAACAGTTAGAACTTGGTGGAGAGTTTAATGCTATTTTAACTAATCCTTGGAGTATACCAGGCTTATTTTTAGCATTAGGAGAAATATCAAGAATTACAGAACTTTCTAATATTGACCCGATTAATATAATTGAAAATGCCCAATGGTATCAACTTAAATTCAAAAATACAATTTCTGGATATAAATTGTTAAAAAATCAATATGATTCAAAAATACATATTAGATTCACAAAAATGGAAATACCTGCTTCTTTATTATTGACTGAGAAATATATCTTTTATGAACCATATTTACCGGTTGATTTATTTAAGCGCCACGAAAAAGGAATGTTAACATTTGAACTGCAGGCAGTCGCCGCTTCTAATCTATATTCCGTTTCAAATGACTATTTCACCTATTTATGGAATATGAGCGAAGATATAGAAGATTTTTTTGAAAATGAAGAAATACATAAAGAAAAGTTAAAAGAACATTTTGAAATTTTGTATTAGTTTAGGAGTGATTTAATGTCAAGTTTTTATATAGCGGGGCATGCTTTAATAAAGAATAATGAGGGGAAATATTTAATATTAAAAAGAGCAGTTTGTAATGACTATATGCCATTGATATGGGATATTCCTGGTGGGACAGTTGAGATGGGGGAAACTGTAGAAGAAACAATAAAAAGAGAAATACAAGAAGAATGTGCCCTAGATGTAATTCCTATTAGCCCCATGTATGTATATTCAAATTTATCACAGATTCCAAATCGTCACACTGTTCAAATTGTATATTATTGTAATTATGTTTCGGGTGAAATAAAATTAAATCCAAGAGAACATGGGGATTATAAATGGGTCTCAAAAGAAGAATTAGCTAATTATGACAAAATAGCTTTTTTAAATGATTTGTATATAAATGCATATGATAAATTGTAATATAATATATAGAGCATAGTATTCAGCCTAATATTTCTATGATTGAAATGATTATGGTAATATAAAGTTGTGTATATAAGTAATGTTATAATTTTGTGCATTCAAAGTTCACCAAACGATATTATGAGTATCTATATATGGTTGTTATTGTTGACTGAATTATAAAAGATTAAAAGAGTCTAGAAATATTTAATAAAGTGCACTACAAAATGATTGAGAGTTATTTTGTGGTGTACTTTTATTGTTCAATTTTTGTAGATATAATGATATTTTTTGCCTACGATAAAATATATCATTGAAAGGCGGTTGATATTTTATGAAAAAAATCACAAATGAAATGATAAGAGATTTAAAACTTTATCTTTATGAGGAAGAAAAGAGCGACAACACTATTGAGAAATATATGCGTGATATTCGCTTTTTCCGTGAGTGGCTTGGTGGCAAACCTGTTTTTTAGGTTTGGAATATAAAGATAACTTATGAATTACATAAGCTAAAACCCCATCTATTGTTCCACCTTAACATATAATTTTCTAAATTTTTTAGAAAATTATTAGATTTACCCTTGACAAAATTCCTCTTAGCTCGAAGCCCTTGAGAGTAGTTGGTCTTACAACTTGGGGCATTAATTCATTTATCCACTTGTCGAGCCATTCACTCAATGTTATGTTGCTATCTTCGTTAAGGTCGGCATCCTGATATTGAAGCTTTAATGCATTTAACTTTTGCATCATTTCTTTTTGTGTCTTGCCATATGCATATCTGAATATGGAATCTCCATTTTGCTTATGCCCGACCACAATTCTGCCTTCCCATTGATTTTCTTTTTTCAGTCGGACCATTCCGTCACCAGATGGTCTGCGTTTTGCCATTTTTCTCACCTCTCTTTTCGTAACACACACAATACCGTAAAGGTTCGAACAAGTCAAGCGAAAAGCTGAAACAATTTTTCAAAGAATTTCAAAAGACATATAATAGTAATTTTATTGACACAACCCCAATGAAAAAGAGGTTAAGCATGCATTTTGCGCTTAACCTCTGGTTATATAGATTCTGTTCCGTTGTGCAGACCATTTTGTTTATGTCGCCGTCTGAGTCTACTATTATTGTTTTGGTTTTGGCAGGTGCTACATAGCCAAAGCCTTCGATGTAGGCTTTATTTTTCTCTTCTATAATTTCATTTCGTATTTTTGTTTCCTCATCGGTGAGGTAGCAGGTGTCTTTTGCCATAATTTCATCATTTGAATTTATAGGTTCTTCCGAATTCTTTTCCCATTTCGCATACAAGACATCAGGCTTTGTGAATTTGAATATCGTTACTTGATTCTGCTTTGTTCTCGGATCAGTGAACCAACCTTTGAATGTGTAGCCGTATTTTGTCGGGATATAACTTTCGAGGCTGATAATTTCGCCATATCTTTTTGTTATTGGCTTGATAAAGCTGCCGCCGTCCGACGCGAAGGTTAAGGTTACATTTCCCATAACGCCGAGTTCGTTGTCAAAGGTCACTCGGTATTTGCTGAGCCACCAAGGTTTTGCAGTTGCCGATGCCGTTGTTGTTAGCAGCATAGTCACTGCTAATGCCGTACATAATACTTTTTTCTTCATAATCTTTCATCTCCTAAATTTGTATTTACCTTTTCGGCAACACAAACATACCACAGAAGGTGGCATAAGTCTACGAAGTTTTTCAAAGCCCTTTTCTTTGTTTAAGGCGTATTATATTTTGATATGCTTAATTAAAAAAGCCTATCGCTTCACTATTAGAAATGATAGACTTTTTGTCTTTATTTATCTTTTACATGAATATCAATATCCGTTGTTCCGATATACATATCATCATTACCATCAAGGGTATGGTATTTTACGATTGTATATTCAGGGTATTTGTAAACCTGACTACCACCGTCTTTGTAAACAAGTTCATCGATTACACCGTCTGATACATCCTGATTAGCTTTTGCAAGGATTGCAGACATTGTAATTTTACCACGCTTAAGAGCGTGAGCAAGTGAATGTTGCTCTCCGTCAACTGTGATAATCACATCCTCAAGACCGTGATAATAGAGATTATACTGTCTATACCAATAAGATTCTGAGTCGCTATCGTGTGGCTGTGCTTTATTATATATTTTCTTGGTTACAAGTTCATTTGACGGAACTACTTTCATTTTCCAATCACGAAAGCCATCGACAGATATATCACCAGTTTTTATAGATGACATTTTACCATCATCCGTATTGATTTTTCCTTTATAGTAGATAACCACCATTCGACCTGTTCCATAGAGATAATCTATATGGTCTGTGCCATATTCGATTTTTATTTTCTCTGCAACAGTTCTTT
>JAZSPM010000050.1:0-3425 GCA_045537455.1 Candidatus Ornithomonoglobus sp.
TCATCATCAAGTGTTTTTCCTGTAAGTCCGCTATAATAAGCAAATGTATAGTCGCTACCGTTATAGCATCCGTAATACGGCTTTAATTCCTTTATTCTTCCATCAGCAATTTCAAACTCCAGCTTCAAAACTGCTTTTTCTTTATCAGCACTTTGTGTATACAGATACGGACGACTTACATGAAGCTTGTCTGTAAGCTCAAGACGCACTCTGTTCCATATTCCTATTACCATAAAGTCGCCTGTGCTTGAAAGATTATCACGTGCCACATTCCACGGTATAAGATGTTTCTTTTTACCTTCGTAATTATGAGAATCAAGTGTATCCTTTATTCCATAATTGCACGCCTTCACTTCTACAACAATTTCATTTTTATCTTTGATATATTCTGCAATATCGCATACAGGCCCTCCAAACATACCCTCATGCTCACCTATCAGATTTCCGTTTACCCACACTCGGCTGTAATATGAAATACCGTCAAAGTAAAGGAATGCGTTTTTGTTTTCAGCAAACTCATCAATTTCAAAGCTTTTGCGGTAATACCATACTTTTTCATCTACCCAATGATACAGCTTACTGTTTACTCCCTCATAAGGATGAGGAAGTATCCCTGCTTCATACAATGAAAAATACAAAGATTTCGGAATATCTGTTTTATACTCCCATTCAATCTCTGATAAGTCCTCAACAATTTCATCCTTCCATGCAAAATCCCACTTTCCTCCAAGGTCAATATGGTCTTTGCCTTTTCTCGGCTCAATATAATACGGTTGATTCAAATTCATAAAAATCCCTCCTTGTTTACATTATATCTTTTATATTAATACCTGTCAAAGAATTTCATATTATGAAATATTGACTTTTTTATATAGCGATGATATAATAAAGAAAAACAAATTAAGAGGAGCTGTTTTATATGATTAAATCCGTACATAAGGCAATGGAAATATTATCTGTTTTATCAGATGCAAGAAATCAGCCTGTACGACTTTGTGAAATCGCAGAATACATAAACGAAAACAAATCTACATGTGCACATATTGTAAAAACATTACAGGAAGACGGCTATATAAAACAAATTTCACGTTCAAAGGGATATGTATTAGGCCCGGCTTCATACTGCCTTACACGATACGGAAAATATGATGACAGTTTAATTGAGCTTTGCAGACCGCTTATGCGATATGTCCATAAAAAAACAGGAGCAATGGTAGTTCTGACCGTTATCCAAAACGAGACGAAATACATTATTGATTATATAGACCCGGAAAATATTTTCTTTTCCGAGAATTTTAATATAAATCCCGATGCAATATATCGAACAGTAACGGGACGTCTTTTGCTTGCAAACATGGACGAAAGTGATATACAAAAAATTTTCAAAAAATACGGCGTCCCTCATCCCGGACATTGGAACGAAGTAAATTCATACGAATTATTGCTTTTTGAGCTTTCAAAAATAAACAAAAAAGGTGTACTTGAGCTTTGTACACCTTATCGAAATAATGATTATTGTATAGGCTATGCCGCACCTATATATAAAGGCAACACTTGCATAGCCGCTTTGGGAACTGCTTCTGTTTGCAACGAAAATACCGTCACAAATAAAGAATTTATCAAAAGTACTCTTGCCAAAGCCACAAAGGAAATCAATCGCCGTATAAGCTTTAATATATAGCTTGCGGTCATATTTATTTTTTATTTCCTACGATAATTGCTGCGGCTACCATTATAACTGCAATCAAATATGTAGGTTTTAATATATCCTCTCCAAGCAGTACGCCTGAGAATACCGCCGCAAAAATCGGCTCTCATTTTACAATAATTTTATCAAACTTCTTTAATCAATACACAGCTATTTGGAGTCATTGTCAGTGTAAGTTTATTATTAACTTTCTCACTTCTTATTTTTTCGTTTGATTTTTCTTTATCAAGAAGATAAATTTCAAACTCACAATTTTCCTTTCCGAAATCAACATCAAAAGTTTTTTCAGAGCTGTCATCTTCATCTGTGTAATATGTAAATACCGCCATCACTTTATCTTCTTCATTGCAAGTACAAAGATTATAAATATTATCAATTTTATTCTCGCATTTTACCCATTCGCCATTATCCTTTAAATCTGCAAACCATAATAAAGTATAATAGCCTTTAAGAGGTCCAAGGGTATAAAAATCAAATACTCCATTCATCGTCGTTCCAACTCTTGTATCATAATACATAAGCATATCAATAGTAGAATCCTGCGCAGCACTGATACTCGCCATAATAAAAGCAGCACCCTTCATGCTTCTCATAACCTCAAGAGAATAATTCCATTCGTCTGTCCAGCCTTTTACATAATTCCATTCATTGAGTATACTTTCTGCTTTGGTATATCCATAATTGTCAAGCAGTTGTCTTACCTTTTCACTTTTCGCAATCATGTGTTCAGGATAAATATAATAACTATGCCATGAGAAGAAATCCAGCGGCACATTTCTTTTTTGCATCACACGCAGGAAATCTTCTGACCATGCCAAATCATGCGCAATAGCAGGGCCTCCTATTTTAATATATGGGAAACACTTTTTCAGATGCAATGCTGCAGTGGCAAACATATCGAAAAATTCTTCTTTTGTTCCCCCAACCCAAAATCCTGCAAGGTCGGGTTCGTTCCATATTTCCCAATATCTTATATTAAATTTAAAACCATCTGCCCACCCTTCATTATAGTGACGTATAATATGCTCGCAAATGATTGCCCATTTTTCGAAATCTTTCGGTGGAACAGTTCTGTAATGCTTCACAAGGCTCCCTTCTGATGAAGCACCCAATCTGTAAAATACCTCTGCTCCCGATAACAGGTATACCTGAATGTCTTCATCAGTTTGAGCAAAATCATACGAATTTGGATCATATGGATCTTTTTCAAAATCAGAAAAGATAGCTTCAACCTCTATACTATGCGCTCTGTTAGGAGTATCATGAGTACGTATAAAAGGTATTCTTAAAGCCTTATATAAGTCAAGATTACTTCTTGACAGCTTATTTGTATGCCTTTTGTGTACCGGGCCATTATTAACAGCATTCAGATTCTTTAACTTCCCCTCTTTCTGTGTTAAATCAAATTTTAAAGTTTCCATTTTTCTTTCTCCTTCTTTCTAAAATATTTTTTTTTATTTCCTATGATAATTGCTGCAGCTACCATTATAACTGCAAGCAAATATGTAGGCTTTAAAATATCCTCTCCAAGCAGTACGCCTGAGAATACCGCCGCAAAAATCGGCTCCAGGAATTTAATTACCGACAGCTTTGATATATTATTATATTTTGTAAGTACACCCCATAATAAATATGCACATATCGAAGCAAAACAGATATATCCGATTACAAGCACTGACGTAATATCAAGCTTTCCTATACCACCACCGAAAATCAG
>JAZSPM010000110.1:0-2124 GCA_045537455.1 Candidatus Ornithomonoglobus sp.
GGGAAAGGCGGTGTTTTTTGTATCTTTATGGTTGTGGAAACGACAGTATATATACAAAAATCCAAAATTGAAGGGAGTAAAAAGTATTATGGAATTTAAAGATTTAAACTTAGCGGAAATGGATAAAAACCTAACCGAGCCTGAAAAAGCAGAATGGCAGGCGATATATGCTTCATACCGAAGCGGTTCGGTAATATCGGGTGGTGTGGCAGGTGTTGATTTGCATGAATTTAAAATAGTACCTGAAGGAAAAAAGAAAGCAGTACCACAGACGGTCAGATGCCTTATTGTAATCAAGTACCGAGTTAAAATCATAATACCCGAAAAAGAAGTATTTTTAGAGGAGCTGGATTCAGGGTATCATATTCTGCATTCAATGTGCGGTGCTAATGTGAGCTATGTAATAACCTACATAGACAGAGAAGCAGGCTTTGCAGTAGCGTCAAGAAAGCTTGCACTTGAGAAGATGCAGCGTGCAACATCAAGACGAAGACTAAGAGAAGGGCAGATTGTAGATGTTGACGTGGTATCGGTCGGCAGAGGTGTATGTACTGTTAATTACGGCGGCTTTGATGTTATGCTTCCGCAAAGGGAAGTAAGCTACAGCATAGTCCCTGATTTAAGAGAAACTATAAAGCCGGGGGAGGTTAAAAAAGCGGTCATAAAGGAGTATAACAAAGACGATAAAATCTTAAAGTTATCAATCAAAGAAACAATGCCGCATCCGTTTGACGGTATTGAAACAAGACACCCTATAAGCTCAACCAGAATTGCAACTATTGTTGGCAAATACGGCGGTGGTGTGTTCTGCAGATTGTATGACGGTATAACGGACGTGCTTTGCTCGTATGACTCAATGCAGTATGATGGTGACTTTAAAATCGGTAACAGCGTTGAGATTGTTATAAACAAGTACAACACTGATAAAAAGCTTGTTTACGGAAAAATAATAAGAAAAATGCATTGATTAAGGGCGGTCATTCGGGCCGCCTTTAACTATTTATGGAGGTAAATGATTATGAATAACGAAAATACACAGCTTTGTCCTAACTGTCAGACAGGACTTGAAAGCTATTTATTAGATAAACAAAGTCCGGTATGTCCGTATATCGGTTTTCATGATGGAGAAAAATGCCTTAAATTCAGAATGTTATCAGGTGCGGAAAACCAGAATAATTAAATTTTTTCAATTTCTTTTAAACAAAAGTTCACATTGGACTTATACCCATGTGATATAATATAGTGGGGAATAGTTTCACAATCACGAGGAGGTGACGAGCTTGGAAGACTTTGGTTATGTAAGGGTATCTTCTACCGATCAGAATGAGGACAGGCAAATGCTTGAGATGCTGGCGCTTAAAATACCTTTAAAAAATATTTACATTGATAAGCAATCGGGAAAGGACTTTGACAGACCGAAATACAAAAAGTTAGTAAAGCGATTAAAACGTGGGGATTTGCTATATGTCAAATCAATAGACCGATTAGGCAGAAACTATAGGGAAATACAAGACCAGTGGAGATTGTTAACAAAGGAAATGGAGGTAGATGTTATGGTAATAGATATGCCGCTTTTAGATACAAGATTATGCAAGGATTTACTTGGCACATTTATTGCTGATTTAGTTCTACAGGTTTTATCCTTTGTTGCACAGAACGAAAGGGAAAATATCAGGAAAAGACAAGAGGAAGGAATAAGAGCAGCAAAACTCAGAGGAGTTGAGTTTGGTCGTCCGGTAATTTCACCGCCGGACAACTTTAAAGCATTGATAAAACAATGGGAAAAAGGTGAAATATCTGCGGATGAAGTGGCGAATAAGTGCAATATGAGTATTGCTACATTTTATAGAAGGCTAAGAGAAGTCAGAAGCATACATTAAAAATCACTATCAAAAAGTACACATTTTGATAGTGATTTTTTATTAACCAAAATTTTCCGAAATACAGCATAATTGCTATATTTATTATACTTGAATATATTAAAAATGTCAATGATTGGGGGTACATTTCACAAAAAATTTAATTTGTTAATAATTATCAAAAGGTGTACTTTTTGACAAAGCTCTTGCATATAATAGGTATTTGAGAGTAATATTTCCGGATAAAAATATTCAGGAGGTAACA
>JAZSPM010000155.1:0-2279 GCA_045537455.1 Candidatus Ornithomonoglobus sp.
TTCAGTACATGTGTTTATATGTATAATTCGATAATATTCATCACGTTCATATTATATTCAAATAAAATATAAACGTCAAGCATATTTTATGATTTAATTGAATATGTGAGGTGTTTTTATGAAAAACATAAAGCTTATCAGGGTGATAAACGACTATACACAAATAAAAGTGCAAATGGAAACAGGAATACCTCAGAGCATGATCTCAAAATACGAAAACGGAGAATTGTTGCCGACTACGGAAAATCTGATTATTCTTGCAAAGTTTTATAACACAAGCCTGGATTTTCTCATGGATTTGACCGAAGAATCTAAACCTTACCCTAAAAAGATAAGTCAAGACCACCCGTAAAACGGGTGGCGCAGACTGTCGAAAAAGTCCAGCGAGAGCTGGGCTTTTTGTCATATATGTGGTATAATGTATCTGGTGATAAAAATGTTGGAAGAAAAGAGAAATTTTAACACAAGGAACGACGGAGAAATCGTAAGCCTTGATGATTTAGTACCAAAATTTCATTTATTGAGAAAGATAGATAAATCAATAGATTGGAGAAAGATATATCCGATAGTAGAAGGAAAGTACAGTAAAACAGGCAGACCAAGTGTAGACCCTGTAGTACTTGTGAAAATGGTGCTTCTTCAACATATATACGGAATAAGGTCATTAAGACAAACAGTAGCAGAAATAGAAGTAAATGTAGCATACAGATGGTTTATCGGTTATGGATTAACAGAGAAGATACCCCATTTCTCAACAGTTAGCTACAATTTTTTGCACCGATTTGATAGCGAAATGTTTGAAGAGATATTCACACTTGTTTTGAACGAAGGAATAGATAGTGGATATGTAAAACCCGAAGTGATTTTCGTTGACTCAACCCATATCAAAGCAAATGCAAATCGCAAGAAACAAATGAAAGTACATGTACCTGCAGCGGTAAAAACATACGAAGAACAATTGCATAAAGAGATAGACGAAGATAGAGATGACCACGGCAAAAAGCCATTGAAAGACAAGGAAGAAAAAGAGGAAACAGTAGAAAAAACAGTATCAACAACAGACCCTGAAAGCGGTTTGTTTCATAAGGGTGAACATCAAAAATGTTTTGCTTATGAAGCTCAGACAGTATGTGACAAGAACAATTTTATCCTTGATACAGCAGTAGTTCCCGGCAACATACACGATAGTGTTTCCTTTGATGAGATATATGATAGAGTAACAAAAAGATTTCCACAGATAAAAGTAGTAACAGCAGACGCAGGATACAAAACACCTTGGATATGCAAAAGAATATTTGATGATGGAAGAATACCATCAATGCCCTACAAAAGACCACAAACAAAAGAGAACTTTTTCAAGAAATATGAATATGTTTATGACGAATACTACGATTGTTACATCTGCCCCAACGATAAAATTTTAAAATATTCTACAACAAATCGAGAGGGTTACAGAGAATACAAAAGTTGTGCACAAGATTGTGAACAATGTCAGTTAAGAGCACAGTGTACTGAAAGCAAATCTATGCAGAAGATTGTAACCAGACATATCTGGGAAGATTACATAGAACGAGCAGAAGATGTGCGACATTCGCCATTGGGTAAAGAAACATATTCAATGCGAAGCAAAACAATTGAGCGTGTATTTGCAGATGCTAAAGAAAAGCATAGTATGAGATACACTACCTACAAAGGCTTAAACCAAGTTTCAAATTGGGTTAGGCTTAAATTTACTGCAATGAATCTGAAAAAGTTGGCAATGTGGAAGTTCAAAAACGATAATCCTACCGACTTTTTACTCAATTTTCTTGGCTTTTTCAATTTTATTAACATAAACGCTAAAAAACCGTGTCTCTCCTAATTCGAGAAACACGGTTTTTCGACAGTCTGAGACATCCACCTTGTGGCGGATGTCTTTTTTGGTACGAGTGTTCATAAGGGGCTATTATAACATAAGTAACTGCTTTTTCTTTTCGTCAAATTCTTCCTGAGTAATTGCTCCGATGTCAAGAAGGTTTTTAAGCTTTTTTATCTCATCGTAATTTGATTCATCACTTGGCTTTTTATTATCTTTTAATGTTGAAAAAAGCTTCTTTGAAAACTTGCCTATTAACACACCGACAATCAGACCAATTATTACGAAAATAAAGCATTCTTCCTATATAACATGATATGCATTTGTCCAGCCAACGGTAAACTCTGCGGCAACCGCTCCTATAACTGCACCTAATATACCTAAAAATATTGTCATAAGAAACGTCCTTTCTTTTTCATATAGA
>JAZSPM010000037.1:0-8971 GCA_045537455.1 Candidatus Ornithomonoglobus sp.
TTTTTATTGCGGGAGGTTTTATATTTTTCAAAAAAGTATTACTTTATCTACAAGTAAAATGCTTACATGGAATGAGATAGAATGTTTTATAAATGTCGCTTGCAAAGAGACCTTTCTTCTTTTTAATATGCTATAATATAATTACAAGAAACGATATAAAAGTGCTGAGAGTTAATGTGAGTTTCTAATGAAATATAAGAATTACATAATAGATCAGATGATGTTATCGTTTGTTGAATATTTTAAAAAAGGAGGCACTACTATGCAGAATATTGTAAATGTAGTCGAAAACAACCATGAGAAAATCGTAGAGGCTATTCTGGCACATTATGTCAAATACGGAACGTCAGACAAAGAACATGAGCTTTGTATGATGGTTGATGGAGCAGGAGAAGTTTCTTTCAAAAGTGTCTCTCAGTTCTCTAGAAGTGATGTTGTATACGACGATTACTTTGTACTTTCCAGATGTGGGGGTGAGAGTCTTACTGTTTGGAATATTATTGGCGATGTGGAAAGCTGTTTAAGTAATGACGGTGAAAATCTTATTGACTATGTCAATGCGACAGCTGAAGAATTTGGAATATCAAACGAAGCTGTAACAAAAGAAAATATTGCAAAATACATTATGAAAACATATCCTAAAAAAATAAGTTGCTGGTTAAAGGAAGCAAGAGAAAGTTCAGTTTGTTATGAAAAAGCTGAAAATGTTTTGGATGTTTTTCTTGAAAAGTGTGAAGCTTATTATGAAAATATTGAATGAACTCATAATCCCACTCTGTAAAATTTAGAACATTATGCACGCTGAAACAATGAGACTGCCGCCGTTCTGGCGGCAGTTATCGTATGGCGATATATTCATTTGTCACATCATCCAAAGAAAGTGACAAAATCTTGTAGGTTATGACAAAAATAGAATAATCTTGAAAAATTTATAAAATAAGCACTAATACAATGGGAATATATGCTATAATTAACTTATGAAAAATGATAATAGATTATATTTCACACTTGTAAATATATATAATTAATGCGAATAACAAAAAGGAGATGTTATTATGTTTAAACTGAAAGAACCCGAAAAATGCAAAAAGTGTCCGTACAAGCTTGGGATAATAAAAACAATTGAAAATCCCTGTATTGCGTGTAAAAGCTCAGGACGAAAAACACATCCTTTTCCTGAACCGACTATAAAAAGAGAAGATAAAGGAAGGTGAAAGTATGTCATTAAATTTGCTAAATGCCGATATTACGAGATTTCCCTGTGATGCTCTTATCATATCAAGTGATTCATCGCTTATGAATGGCGGTGCAGCTTATGGTGCGTGTTATAGTGCCGCACAAATGAACTTTGGTGAATATATCAGTAATCACTTTCAAGATGAAATTTCGGTGGGAAATGCCTATCTGATTGAAAAAGAGAAAGCCAATTTTTCCGATGATTTGAAAGCGAAAAACGTAATTGTTACAACTGCGCCGCAATGGGTAGACGGTGAATCAAATGAAATCGAACAGCTGGCTTTTTGTTATGTGAATAGTCTTGAAAAAGCACGTAAAACAGGAGCAAAAAAGATTGCAGTATCAATTATAAATTCAAGGATATTCGGTTTTTCGTCAAATTTGTCCGAGCTTATAGCTAAAAGGGCTATTTTACGTTATCTGGAGAACTATGACCTTGATGTATATCTTATACTCCATAATTGGAAAAGTTATGGTGTGAACAGGGATAAGATAGAGAAACTGCGTCAATACATAGAAAAGACTAAAGCAGAAGAAATGTGTTTCGCTGCCGAAGCACCTAAGAGAAAAGAATTATCAGCTTCGAAAAGAGCGAGTTTAGAAGAAAGACTGAAAAATAAAGACGAGAATTTCTCTGAAATGCTTTTGCGATTGATTGATGAAAGAGGAATGAAAGATTCTGATTGTTATAATAAAGCAAATGTCAGCAGAAAAGTGTTTTCGAAAATTCGTTGTGATAGGAATTATCATCCAAAAAAAGAAACAGCGTTAGCCTTTGCACTTGCCTTGGAACTTGATATTGAGGGAACACAGCAGCTTTTAAGAACAGCAGGTTATAGCCTTTCTCACAGTAATATTGCTGATATTATTGTTGAATATCATATTCTGAATGGTATATTTAAAGTATCTGATATTAATGAAATGCTCTATGAATATGATCAAAAATTGTTAGGTACTAATTGATATTACTTCAAAATACTCCTGAAAAAATGTCGCTTCAAAAGGGACAGACAGATTTCCAAATAATTGTTATAATATAATTACAGAAGAAAACAAACCCAATTCTCAAAAACAGGAGGAATCAGTATGAAAAACAATCTTACAGAAATGGTCTTTATCCTTGACAGAAGCGGCTCAATGTGCGGACTCGAGGGTGACACAATCGGCGGATTTAATTCCATGATTGACAATCAGAAAAAGCAGGAGGGCGAGGCTCTTGTGACAACGGTACTTTTCGACAATGAGTACGAATTGCTCCACGACCGTGTGAAGCTTTCGGAGATTAAGAAAATGACCGACAAAGAGTATTACGTCCGTGGATGTACGGCATTGCTTGATGCTGTAGGAAGAACAATCAGCCATATTTCCATGATTCGCAAGTATATTCGTAAAGAAGATATTCCGCAGAATACAATTATTGCAATTACTACAGACGGAATGGAAAATGCAAGTCACGAGTATAACTATGAGCAAATCAAGAAAATGATTGAAGAAAAGAAAAAGGACGGCTGGGAATTCCTTTTCATTGGAGCAAATATTGATGCAGCGGAAGAAGCAAGTAGAATAGGTATTTCCCGTGACCGTGCGGCAAATTACATATCCGATTCAGTCGGAACTGGTGCCGTGTATAATGCCCTCAGTGAGTCAATGAGCTGTATGAGAAAACATGGTGCAGTTGCTAAAAACTGGAATGAAAACATCCTGAAAGACGCAAAAAGAAGAAAGAAGTAAATCGATAGGCAGACCGCACATTTGTTGTGCGGTTTTGCCATAAAAGTGAGGTGAGAAGATGATTTATGTTATGTCTGATATACATGGTAATCTTGAACGATTCGAGTCAATTATGCGACAGATAAATCTCAAAGAAGAAGATACGCTGTATATTCTGGGAGATGTTATTGATCGCTATCCCTATGGAATTAAGCTGCTGCGAAGAATTATGAAAATGCCTAACGTGAAGATGCTTTTAGGCAATCACGAATATATGATGATGCAGGCTATCGGGCATTGTAAAGACGCTGCGGAAGAAAGAGAAAAAGCTGACTATGACGATCTGCGTCATTGGTATGGAAACGGCGGAGATGTTACGCATAATTCTCTAAAACACATCCGCAAGGAATATCGTGCTGAAATATTCGAATATCTGAATAATCTTCCGCTGAATTATGATGTAACTGTCAATGATGTGAAATATAAGCTTGTTCACGCTTCTCCCGTAGAAAATTTCTATATAGATTTTATCAGCAAATACAGATACGACAATGAAACAGAATTTGCCGTATGGGAGAGGTGGAATAACTATAAGCCTATTCCCGACGGTTTTACACTGATTTTCGGTCATACTCCTACAGTTTATTTTCACAATAAAGAATTATGGGAAATCTGGAAAGGTGAACGTGCTATTGGTATTGATTGTGGCTGTGGCTATGAACAAGGCCGCCTTGCCTGCCTGCGGCTTGATGATATGAAAGTGTTTTATTCGAAGTAACAATAAATCATATAAATTCAGATGGTAGTATTATGCTAGAAGTATTTCAAAAGATATATTTTGTTAGACTTGAAACAGAAATCCCTTATGCCTCCCGATGGGAGGCAAGGGCGTAATCTATATAAAAGCCTTGCTGTTTTGTGTATGACAGCATGGCTGTATTTTTATTCTAATATCGAAAAAATCATATTTGTTGTCTGTAATATAAGCATTTAAATTATAATAAAAATGAAATACATACTTGTATTGTCTGACGATTTGTGATATAATTTATAATGTAAAATATTGTGATAATTTTTTAAACAAGGTGGTGTTAACATGGCAAGCAGTAACAACTCAAAAATTATAAGTATTGCACATCAGCATACGATTAAAAAATTTGAATTAATTGAAAAGTATATAACCACATGGGCAGATATTCTTTTGTTAAGCTCTAAATGTAACGGAATCATTTTTATTGACTGTATGTGCAACAGCGGAATTTACAATGACGATGACGGAAATGAAGTGTATGGCACTCCAATTCGAGTATCAAAAGTTCTTCTGGAAGCTGCAAGAAAATATCCCAATAAACAAGTTCAGATTTACTTTAATGACAATAATGAAGACAAAATAGCAAAACTATCAGAATACTTACCTCCTAATGAGCGTAATTTTCAAATTATTACTACTGTTTTAGATGGGAATGAACTTCTTAAGCAAATAGGTCCACAATTATATGGACCAAATCATAAGCACTTTTTTCTGCTCTATGATCCGTATGATGCTTCGATAGACTGGGATGCTCTAACACCGTTTTTTCAAACTTGGGGGGAAGTGTTAATTAACCATATGGTGTCAGATACCATTCGTGCGGTTTCTCAGGTAACGCGGGAACAAGCTAAACAAAAATATGCTGGCACGTATCAGGTTAATGATATTTCTGACTTAGTCCCTTATGGAAAAAATAGAGAAGCATATGAAAAAAGAGTACTTGAAATCATCAATGGATTAAAGGGATCTGCGCAACGGCAATATTATATATCAGCATTTCCTTTTTTCAATTCACGCAATTCATTATTATACGATCTTGTTCACTGTACAGGGCATATGAGAGGCTTCAAACTATTCAAATCAACTGCATGGAAAACTTTCGATGGATATTCATCTTCTAAAAAGACACACATTATTGAAGGGCAAATGACGCTTGACTTTTTGGATGATACTTCCCATATTATTGAAGCTGATGAAACCCGATACACTTTAAAGGATGCTGCACAGTATTTACAAAGAAATTTTTGTGGTAGAGCTGATGTTTTAAAAAAGGAAGTGTGGGAATTTCTCGACCAACATCCTGTGTTTATATCGGAAGGCTTTACCCGTGTCATTTGCGAAAATTTAGAAATTCATTATGGAGCGAGGGTTTCCAGAAGTACAATATCTTTTTCGGATCGGAGAGTTTAATAAATGCCGAAAATTGAAAGCTATATAGAGAGAAAATCAATGCTCTACAAAACTGGCGTTGAATACGGCGATTATACAATGAATCACGTGCAAGGGTGTTCGCATGGGTGTTTGTATCCTTGCTATGCATTCCTTTTGAAAAAGCGATTCGGTCAAATAAAATGCTATGAGCAATGGATTGAGCCTGTTCTCGTATCTAATACGCTTGAATTGCTTGATAAAGAAATACCGAGGATGAAAGATAAGATTCAATCGGTACACCTTTGCTTCACAACCGATCCGTTTATGTATGGATATCCTGAAATATCTGAGATGAGCATTGCCGCTATCAAAAAACTGAATGCTGCGGGTATAAAATGCACCGCACTCACAAAGGGAATCCTTCCGATATCGCTTGCAGAACTCTCAAGAGAGAACGAATACGGCATCACCTTCGTATCGTTGAATGAAGAATACCGTGCAAAAATGGAACCCGGAGCGGCACCATATGCAGAACGGTTAGCAGCATTACGAGCATTGCATGATGCCGGTTGCAAAACATGGGTAAGCATGGAGCCTTACCCGACACCGAACCTGATAGACCAGAACCTGCACGATTTACTGGAAGCCGTCAGCTTTGTGGACAAGATCATCTTCGGAAGAACCAATTATAGCACCGAAGTCAGCTCATATAAAGATCATAAAGCGTATTATAACGAGCTGGCTGCGGAAGTTATCAGTTTCTGCGAGGAACGTGGAATACAGTATCACATAAAAGAAAAAACCATCACATGAAAACGAGGTAATGAGATATGGCACTTTTACAAGACCTTATCCGGCAGATCGAAGATCCGGTACTGCGTGATCGCATCACTGCCGAGACAGACAAGCTGCTGAAGCAAAAGAAATTCGGCTTGGTGTTCGAGGAACACCTGCCGGAATGCACACCTTTATATGAAGTCCCTGTCCGAGTAGGCGGAATGGTTGCGAAGAAGACCGGATATGTCAGCGACATTTATTTCGTGACGAAAATCGAGGGCGATGCAGCGTCCTGTGTCAACAGAGAAACACGGGAGGAGTCCGTCATTCCGTTGGATGAACTTGTAACTGTCGCACAGTTTGGTGAGCCGATCTATCCCTACCTCAAACCCATTGATACTGTCTGCAATGCGCCTGACAGTGACCTCTGGCACACACTCATTGAAGCCGATAACTATCACGCTTTGCAGCTTCTCGAATACCTCTATGCCGGAAAGGTGGACTGCATCTATATCGATCCACCTTATAATACTGGCGCAAAGGATTGGAAGTACAACAACGACTATGTTGACGGTAGTGATACCTACAGACACAGTAAGTGGCTTTCGATGATGGAGAAGCGCCTGAAGCTGGCAAAGAAACTGCTTAATCCTGACGATTCTGTACTGATTGTCACCATTGATGAAAAAGAATATCATCATCTTGCTTGCTTATTGGAAGAACTATTTCCAATGGCTGAGATACAAATGATATCTTCAGTTATTAATCCTAAAGGTTCTGCAAGAACTGGACGTTTTTCCAGAGTTGATGAATACTTGTTCTTTGTTTTTATAGGAGCATCAGAAGTCTATCCGTGTGCATCTGATATGCTTCGAGAGATTAAAACCGAGAGTAGAAGCGTTCGCTGGGCAGGATTAATGCGAAATGGTGAAGGTTCAACAAGAACAAGAATTCCAAGTTTATTCTATCCTATTTTTATTGATAAAATAACAGGGGCATTTCATTCCGTTGGACAACCATTATCTCCTGAAGCTAAAAAGGAAGATATTATTTGCCCGGAAGGAACTATTGCACTTTTACCCGTAAGCGGATCCGGACAGGAATTACAATGGCGACTTTATCCCCCTTCTTTTATGAAGTATCTTGAAAAGGGCTATATTAAATTTGGAAAAAGAAATGCAGATGGTACCAGAGCGGTTTCCTATCTTCAAGAAGGAATGATCAAGAAAATAGAGAATGGGCAAATAATCATCACAGGGAAAACACAAGAAGGTGCTTTAGAATTAGAGTATGTTGATTCGCTTGGAACAAGAAAACCTGTAACAATCTGGAATGTTGTTTCACATTCTGCGAGTGAATACGGAAGTACCTTTATAAAGAATTTACTGAAAGACCGTAAATTTGCATATCCAAAGTCCTTGTATGCGGTTCATGATACAATAAGATTTGTTACGAAAGAAAAGCCAAATGCTATAATCGTAGATTTCTTTGCAGGTTCTGGGACAACCCTCCACGCTGTCAATCTTCTTAACGCAGAAGACGGCGGAAACCGCAGATGTATTCTTGTCACCAATAATGAAGTTTCTGCTGACGAAGCAAAAACACTTACAAAACAAGGCTACAAGCCCGGTGATCCTGAATGGGAACGTCTTGGCATCGCACACTATGTAACATGGGAGCGTACCAGATGCAGCATTGAGGGACACGATGTCAACGGTCAATCGCTGAAAGGCAACTATCTCGGCAGTGACCTCCCGATGGCGGACGGTTTCAAGGCAAACGCTGCGTTCTTCAAACTCGGTTTCCTCGATAAAACCCGTGTCGCACTCGGAACGCAATTCAGGGAACTTTTGCCCGTCCTCTGGATGAAAGCAAATGCTGTGGGAGGTTGTCCGACACTGGAAGGCGACGTATTGCCCGATATGCTGGTATTGCCGCAGAATCATTTTGCTGTTCTGCTGGAAGAACCGTCGTTAAGCAAATTCACAGAAGAGCTTGCAAAGCATCCTGAAATTGATACAGTATTCATCGTGACGGATTCTGTGAATGCCTATCGTGAGATGATCCGTGACATGGACGGAAAGCAGACATATCAGCTTTACAGAGACTATCTTGATAATTTCCGCATCAACACAGGGAGGTAACCATGAAAGTAGATTTATTTCCATTTCAGCAAAAAGCCTTGAGAGACCTCCGTGTCAAAACTGCGGAGGCTCTGGGCAGCTATCATAGAACACACGCTCCGCAGGTAGTGTCTTTCACTGCACCGACCGGAGCAGGTAAGACCATTATTATGGCATCCCTTATCGAGGACATTTTCTTCGGTGATGAATCCCACGCTGATCAGCCGGAGGCTATCTTCCTGTGGCTGTCGGATTCTCCGCAGCTCAATGAGCAGTCAAAGCTTAAAATTGACGGCAAGGCGGATCGTATTCGCTTGAATCAGGCTGTTACTATTACAGAGGATTCCTTTGATCAGGAGTATTTTGACGATGGGCATATTTACTTTCTGAATACACAGAAACTTTCTAAGACTTCCAATCTCACAAAATCGGGGGATCGTAACTACACAATCTGGGAGACACTTGCTAATACCGCAAGAGATAAGTCAGACCGTTTCTATGTCATCATAGACGAAGCCCACAGAGGAATGCATGGACGTGAAGCCGGTAAAGCGACAACAATCATGCAGAAATTTATCAAAGGTAGTGACGCAGAACATCTTCCGCCGATGCCAGTTGTCATTGGTATGTCCGCCACATCAGAACGCTTCAATCGCCTTGTGGAAGGTACATCGTCTACCATTCATAAGTCCATTGTTACTGCTGATGAAGTGCGAGCTTCTGGCTTGCTCAAAGACAGAATCATTATCGTTTATCCGGAGGAGAAAGCACATAACAAGGATATGGCGATACTACAGGCTGCGGCAGATGATTGGAAAAACAAGTGGGATCACTGGTTCCAGTACTGTCAGGAACAGCATCATGCACATGTGTATCCTATTTTCGTTATCCAGGTGCTGAACGGAAGCAACTCAAAAATTTCTGATACCGACCTTGATGATTG
>JAZSPM010000093.1:0-4748 GCA_045537455.1 Candidatus Ornithomonoglobus sp.
ACCAAGCACAGAGGATAATGTTCCCACAAAGCTCAGAAACAATAAATTTGTGAGTCTGATTTATCCTTTAACCGACTTTTTGGGAACTGTTCCCGGATATTTTGAGTATGACATTTCGGGTTGGTTTTTAGCTTTTATACTCATATTCTTTGGGATTATTTTCGGTGATGGCGGGTACGGACTGATTATCTGTGCTGTTGCGGCAATCCCTATTATTAAATCGCTTATTGCTAAAAAACAGATTTCGCCCATGTTTTTGCTTGTGGGACTATTCGGTCTCTCAACTGTTCTGTGGGGAACGCTTACCTGTACTTGGTTTGGCCTTTCACCGGAACAGTTACCCGAATGGCTAAAGAGTTTATCTGTACCTGTAATTTCAAATGTTTATGCTGATAAAATATGGTATCCATTCTGGACAAACGGCACAGCAGGGCTCACTACAGCTCAAAATCTACAGATATTATGTTTTGTTTTCGCCCTTGTTCAGCTGACTGTAGCTCATATTAAATGTGCTATAACAAACAGAAAGTCCCTTAAAGTGATTAGCGACATCGGTTCTGCAATTGAACTTATTGGTATGTTCTATTTGGTGCTCAGTTTTGTAGTAAATGGTGAGGTTTTCAGTTTTGCTTTGGTAATAGGCGGCATTCCTGTGGGAACTATGGCTATTGCCTTTGTCGCTATAGGATTTGTTTTAAGCTTTGTATTTGCAAATTATGAAGGAAGCATTATTAAATCTATACTCGCAAGTCTCACCAATATTGTTTCGGTTTTGCTTGGTATATTTAATCTTTTCAGTGATATTGTTTCCTATATACGCCTTTGGGCTGTTGGTCTTGCGGGTGCAGCAATATCGGCAACTGTAAACGAGCTTGCGGGACCGTTATTTGGCAACTTTATGTTTATGATACTTGCCATTGTTATTTTGGTGTTTGGTCATGGACTAAATATGATATTGAATATATTGTCGGTTGTCGTTCATGGAATTAGACTTAACACATTAGAATTTTCATCCCACTTAGGCATGGCTTGGAGTGGATTTAAATTCAAACCCTTTGAAGAAAAAATTGATTAAAAGGAGAATTATTATGAATTTTGGATTATTAGGTACAGCATTGGTTATGGGTATTGCCGCAATCGGCTCAGCAATTGGTATTGGTATTGCAGGTCAAGCCTCTATTGGAGCATGGAAGAAATGTTATATGGTAAATAAAGCAGCTCCGTTTATTCTTACAGTTTTTGCAGGTGCACCTTTAACACAGACTATTTATGGTTTTCTTTTAATGCAGCAAATGAAGGCATCCTCTGCTGACCCTGCTTTTTTGCTCGGTCTTGGAATCGCATCCGGTTTGGCAATGGCATTTTCTGCCGTTGCTCAGGGTAAGGCAGGTGCCGCAGGTGCAGATGCTTTAGCTGAAACTGGAAAAGGATTTTCACAGTATATCACCGTTGTCGGTCTTTGTGAAACAGTTGCGTTATTTGCACTCGTTTTCAGTATGGTAGCATTAGGATAATATGAGAAAACAATGGATTAGATCATCTACAACACATATTATATTATTAAGCTTTTTAATAGCAATATTGATAGGTGCATTATTGCTATCGCTTCCCATAAGTTCAGCTGATGGAAAGGCAAAGCCTTTCCTGGATGCACTTTTCACTGCAACAACTTCCACGTGTGTGACCGGATTGGTAGTAACACCGACTGTTTCTTCCTGGAGTATTTTCGGACAGGCTGTTATTTTGATATTAATTCAGATAGGCGGTCTTGGCGTTATAACAATTATGTCGGGACTTATGATACTTCTGCATAAGAAAATTGGTATTGGTGACCGATTGCTTTTGCAAGATGCATTTAATCTGAATTCTCTTTCAGGACTTGTTCGTTTTGTTAAGAAGGTTGTCGGCGGAACATTTATCATAGAAGGTATAGGTGCTCTTCTTTATATGATTGTATTTATACCTCAATTCGGTGCAAAGGGAGTATGGATATCGGTATTTACATCAATATCCGCTTTTTGTAATGCCGGCATTGACATAATTGCCGAAAACAGTCTTTGTGATTATGCACTTAATCCCATTATCAACATAGTTACCAGCAGTTTGATAATCTTAGGAGGCATCGGTTATATTGTTTGGTGGGATGTGCTTAGGGTGCTGAGATTACGAAGAACTAAGAAAGTCAGATTTTTCAGAGCTCTTACATTGCACAGCAAAATTGCAATTACTGCAACTTTAATTTTAATTTTAGCCGGTGCAGGATTGATTTTTGCCTTTGAATACAACAATCCACAAACGATTAAGGACTATACACTGCTGCAAAAAATAGAGGTATCGTTGTTTCAATCGGTTACAACAAGAACAGCAGGCTTTGCAACTGTGCCACAGGAAAATCTCACTAATGCATCAGCGTTCGTTTGCTTATTTTTGATGTTTATCGGTGGTTCACCTGTTGGAACGGCCGGTGGTATAAAAACAGTAACTTTTGCAGTACTTGTAGCATCGGCATTCGCTTCTGTCCGGAATAAAGAAAATACAGAGGTGTTCGGCAGACAACTTACAAAACAGGCGGTCAGCAAAGCTGTTGCTGTTACGTGTATGTCTTTTATTATTATGTTCACTTCAACCGTTTTTCTTTCTGCCGTAACAGAAGCAAACGCATTGGATATAATTTACGAAACTGTTAGTGCAACTGCAACAGTAGGACTTACAAGAAATTTTACGGCTTCACTTAGCAGTATCGGGAAAATTATTATTATTGTAACGATGTATCTTGGCAGAGTAGGTCCCATTTCGTTAGCTGTTGCATTTAAGCGAGGCAAAGATAATCAAAACATTATAAGAAACCCAATCGAAGAAATTAGTGTTGGGTAGAGAGGAAAATTTCTATGAGTATCCATAAAACATATGCAGTGTTAGGTCTTGGCAGATACGGAAAAGCAGTTGCAGAAGAGCTTGTGAAGAGTGGCGCAGAAGTATTGGCTGTAGACATTGATCAAAACAATGTTAACAGCGCTATTGAAACAATTCCTGTTTGTAAATGTGCAGATATTACCGAGCCGGAAACAATAAAAAGACTTGGAATATCCAACATTGATGTTGTAATTGTTGCTATGGCAAATAATCTTGAAGCAAGCGTTATGGCAGTTATGCTTTGCAAAGAAGCAGGTGTTTCGACTGTTATAGCCAAATGCAGCAATGAAATGCACCAAAAGATACTCAGACGTATAGGTGCAGACAAGGTAATTATACCTGAAAAAGAGTCAGGAACGAGACTTGCTAAAAATTTACTTACCTCTGGTTTTTCGGAAATGATAGAGCTTTCTGATGAGGTGTCTATGGTAGAGTTAGATGTGAAAGATGAATGGGATGGTAAGACATTAATAGAACTGAGTTTGAGAAAAAAATATTCTATCAATGTAGTTGCAATAAAAAACAATGGCAAAATCAGTACAACAGTTGATCCGACACTTCCACTTGAAAAAGGAATGCAACTTATAGTTATTCCCAACACAATCAAATTACAAAAATTAAAATAATGGTTGAAAAGAGAATACGATGATAAAACAAAATAAATATAAGCTGATTATTTCCGCCATAATTACATTGTTACCGATGATTTTCGGATTTATTGTATGGGACAGACTTCCGGAGAATATAGCAACAAGCTTTGGGTGGAGTGGAGAAATTACAGGTTACAGCAGTAAAATGTTCGCAGTTGTTGGGCTTCCGGCGATACTGACCTTTGTGAATTTAATATGTATTATAGCAACAAGTGCTGATCCGAGAAGAAAAAATATAGGCAGTAAAATGTTTTCTGTTGTTATAAGCATAGTTCCCGTTTGTTCTTTGCTATGCGGTGCATGTATTTATGGTAATGCATTGGGATATAAGGTGAATGTTGAAAACATTATGCCTGTCTTTATGGGAGTTTTATTTTTAGTTCTCGGTTTTATTCTCCCGAAATGCAAACAGAATTACACAATAGGAATCAAACTCCCATGGACATTACACGATGAAGAAAATTGGGATAAGACACACAAACTTGCAGGAAAGATTTGGATAGCAGGCGGTATTATAATGACGATAGCAGGACTATTTAATTTAACATTTCTGTTTATGGCAATAATCTTTGCACTTGTTATTATTCCGACTGTGTATTCGTTTCTGATATACAAAAATAAAAAATAAATTTTTAAAAAGCATTATATTCTATATGGATAAAAAGGCACGGATTTTCTCCGTGCCGTAACTTTTAAATGTGTTATACAGTAACCAAAGGAAAGCCAAATTGTATTTGGGGAAATGATATCTGCAAGAATTAAAAATATTTTTGCAGAATTGTTCTCTACAGGCGAAATTGATAGAATTGACGAAATCAAGTGATGCTAAAATGATGATGTAGCAGACGGAACGCTTGCAAACGGATGCAACCGTATGCGAAATTGATGATTAAATTTAAGAAAATGAAATATCTCGCTATGCTCGATGTGAAATAATTTACTTCGTAAATTGTGAAATTTTCTGCTTCGCAGAAAGTGAAATAAAATTTGCCTTTTCATACGCCAAAAGGCGTATTTCACACTGCGTAGCAGTATTTCATAGCGAAGCTATTTCACTTACCGTAGGCAAATTTCATTGAAAAAAGCATTTCCGAAGAAGTGCTTTTTTCGTGGCAGGGGCAGAGCGAAAAAGGTCATATACACAATATGCAGTAAGAATTTGTTTTATCTGCGTTTTATATATTT
>JAZSPM010000040.1:0-14603 GCA_045537455.1 Candidatus Ornithomonoglobus sp.
AACATATACGTCTATTGTTGAAATTCTCGTCTGAGTAAAATGCATGAAGTCAAATGTAAACAGTAATGTTCCTATAACCGCAAGCCATCTGTACTTAAACATTCTCTTTGCAAAGATATACAGAACAGGTATCATCAGTACGCCGAACATCGTACCCATGAATCTCCACCCGAACGGAGTCATGCCGAACAGCTTTATGCCAAGTGCAATAAAGTCCTTGCCAAGAGGCGGATGTGTCCACTCGTACACGTCAAGGCTGTGAACAAATTCGTAGCCTGTGCGTGCATGATAAATCTCGTCAAAGTACGTACTGTTCATATATGATGCTCTTTCAGGAACAAGTGATTGTTCATCAAACATATTTTTAATGTCATCATCTGATGCATTAACAGGAGTAATTAACTCGCCGTCACTGTCCTTTATTCCAAGCTCCATTAATGTCAATTTATCACTTTCGGTTGACATAATAATGTATCTTGCTTTTTGGTTTATTTCAAGATTGTTCCAGTAGAATACTGAGCCCGATGTCAGCGATGTATCAAAGACCTCTGCACCTGCTCCGTCCGTACATTTTACGTTAACCGTTCTGTTTGCATCAAGATTATATGAGCCAAGATAAAATTGAAGCTTTGAAAGCTCCTGCTCTGCTCCCAAATCAAGCTTTACTTCTTTGACTTCATTTAAAGCCGTAAACGTCTGCGGTGCTTTTGTATCACCGAGGTTATAGAATGCCACCGCTGCGTATATTATCATAATACCTGCCATGATTGCATAGTCAATCGGCTTTAGCTTTTCGTGAATTTCACTTCTTGTAAAGCCGATTTTCTTTTCAGGCTTTTCACCTTCTTCAAGCTCCTCAGCCTCTTTCTTTTGTTCTGTAAATTTATTATTTACATAGCATTTTTGTGTGGTTACAATAAAATATCCCATGAACAGCAGGTTTATTATTGAAGCCGTCACAATAACAGGGCTTCTGAAATACTTGTTTATATCCTGCTCATAAATAAACAGTACCCATACGGCATTAAAGAACTGCGTAATAGTTGATAAAGCATATAATACATATACCTTTACATCCATACAGTATACGAATGCAAGAAGCAGCATCGCCATAGCAGGGAATGCGTATCTGTCATGCATTTTTGTTGAAAGCATGAATGTCAAGAACGAAAGTATCGCTCCTACAAAGAAATACTTGCCCTCATTTTTTGTTTTAAAGAATACATATGTACTGTATGCAACAATAAGTGCAAGGGTAACAAAGTTTACAACCGACATAACAGGTGATATTTTATCCCAGTTCATGCCAAGTGCACCCCATAAATTAAACGCATTTACAGTCATATACGGATATGATGCAAGCGTGCTTTGATACTGCTTTACAACCTCGCCTATACCGAACGGAATTGCAAGAACAAATATCATTGCTATCGCACATAATCCGCAAACAAGATTTTTAACGAACTTTTCTTTATCAAATTTCGGTAAAAATACATTCTCAATTATTGCAAAAACTATCAGCGGAGTAAACATAAACGCCTGAGGCTTTACGAATATACAAAGTGCAAAAACAAAATATGCCTTGATTGTTTTTCTTTCTGTAAGCAGATAAAGCATAAGAACAGATAAAAGTGTATGTACAGCATCAACCTGTCCCCAGATTGAGCTGTTAAGTATAACGGCAGGGTTAAACAAATACACAGCCGAAGTAACCGAAGCTATAACGTTGTTTGTTTTCTTTTCTGCTATTTTATAAATCAGCCAGCCCGTTACTGTATCGCAGATTATAGCAGGCATTTTTACTATCAGCCATGACATACCGCCTGAAGGACTCAAAAGCTTTCTTATTGCACCGATGATATACAGAACATACATGTATCCCGGCGGATAGTCTGTAAATACCTCCGATGCATAAAAGTTTCCGATTCCGCCCGTAAACACCATATCCGACCAAGCGGTAAAGCAGTTCATATCGATAGCATGTCCTTCAAATTTCATGGCAAAAACTGCTCTCATAAGGAACGAAACTGCCATTAATATCAGTATATACGCCTTATTTTCATTTTTGCTCTTTAGATTTTTAGGCGTAATTCCGTACATCCATGCCAATGAAAGTGCACTGGCACAAAATACCATTAATGAAAGTATTATTGTCATTATTTTTGTATCCATTAAAATTTACTCCTTTCAGTTTATAAACATCGCATCACCGAAGCTGAAAAATCTGTATTTTTCTTTTACAGCTTCTTCATACGCATTTAACACATTTTCTCTTCCTGCCAAAGCACTCACAAGCATTATAAGCGTTGATTCGGGCAGATGAAAGTTTGTTATAAGTGAATCTATAACCTTAAACTCCTTACCGGGATATATAAAAATATCTGTCCAGCCGGTCATTTCTTTTAACGGCACCCCCGCTTGACCTGCCGTTTCAAGCACTCGTGTTGCCGTCGTTCCGACCGACACCACCTTTTTGCCTGATGCTTTTGTTTTATTTACAAGCTCTGCTGTTTCATGAGGCAGAATATAAAATTCAGAATGCATTTTATGCTCCGTGATTTCATCAACCTTTACCGGTCTGAAGGTGCCAAGCCCTACATGGAGCGTTACATATCCTATATTTATTCCCTTTGCCTTTATCTTATCCAAAAGCTCCGGCGTAAAATGAAGCCCTGCCGTAGGTGCCGCCGCCGAGCCCGGATGCTTTGCATACACTGTCTGATAGCGGTTCTTATCCTGTAATTTTTTCGTTATGTACGGTGGTATGGGCATTTCTCCAAGTCTGTCAAGAACCTCCTCGAACACTCCGTCATAATAAAATTTCACAAGGCGGTTACCTTCGTTTACAACTTCAAGTACCTCTGCCTTTAGCTCTCCGTTACCGAATACAAATCTTGCTCCGGGCTTTGCACGTCTGCCGGGCTTCAGGATTACCTCCCATGTATCAAGCGAATGCTTGTGCAAAAGCAAAAATTCAATCGCTCCGCCTGTATCCTCTTTTTCTCCGTAAAGGCGAGCCGGAAGAACCTTTGTATCGTTCAAAATGAGTGTATCACCTTCATTAAGTAAGTCAACTATATCATAAAAATGCTTATGCTCTGTTTTTCCTGTCTGCCTGTCAAGCACCATGAGCCTTGATGAGCTTCTGTCCTCAAGCGGAGTCTGTGCAATCAGTTCTTCGGGAAGCTCATAATAAAAATCAGATGTTTTCAAAATTTATCTCTCCTTAATTCATTACTACATCATCAATAAGAAGCTTGTCACACCTCTTTTTCATAGCCGGATAATTATCAAGACCTTTTTCGATTATTTCAGCCGCGGCAGTCTGAGCCTGCTGTAATATATCGCCATCCTCAAACAGATTGGCAATTTTCATCTCAGGCAAGCCATGCTGACGTGTTCCGAAGAAATCACCCGGACCTCTTAGCTGTAAATCCTGTTCGCTTATATAAAATCCGTCGTTTGAAATACACATTGTTTCCATTCTCTTTTTTGTAATCTCATTACCGCTCTGCGGCATAAGAATACAGTATGCCTGCTCTGCGCCTCGTCCGACTCTACCTCTTAGCTGATGAAGCTGAGAAAGCCCGAAGCGTTCTGCATTTTCTATTATCATAAGATTGGCATTCGGTACATTCACTCCAACCTCTATAACCGTAGTTGACACAAGAATGTTGATTTCTCCCGAGGAAAAGCCGTTCATTACTTCTTCTTTATCCTTAGGCTTCATTTTTCCGTGAACAAGCCCTATTTTGAATTTAGGGAATGTCATTTGAAGCTTTTCTGACAAATCAACAGCATTTTGCAGGTCGCTTTTTTCTGTTTCCTCAACAAGCGGACACACAACATACACCTGCATACCGTCATTTACGCTTTTTTCCGCAAAAGCATAAATTCGTTTTCTCATGCTTTCGCCAACCGCATAAGTCTTGACGGTTTTTCTTCCGGGCGGAAGCTCGTCTATCACCGAAACCTCCAAATCACCATAAAGAATAAGCGCAAGAGTTCTCGGAATAGGCGTTGCCGACATAATCAGAATATGCGGATTATCACCCTTTGCCGAAAGCTTTGCCCTTTGCTCAACTCCAAATCGGTGCTGTTCATCAGCAACCACAAAACCGAGATTTTTAAATTCTACATTTTTTTGTATTATCGCATGAGTACCTATTATAACATCAGCCTCACCGCTTGCGATTTTTTCAAGTGCCTCACGCTTTTCCTTTGCCTTCATACTGCCTGTTAAAAGTACAGTATTTATATTTTTATCTTCAAAGAATTTCGTCAGGGTTTCAAAATGCTGAGAAGCAAGAATCTCGGTAGGTGCCATCATTGCCGCCTGAAAACCGTTATCCACCGCAAGATAAATAGCTGCCGCCGCAACGGCAGTTTTACCCGAACCCACATCGCCCTGAACAAGTCTGTTCATCATTTTTCCGCTTTTTACATCAGCGCATATTTCATTCAAAGTGCGCTTCTGTGCGTTTGTAAGCGAAAACGGAAGCGAATCCGTAAATTCACGTACTGCCTTTAAATTTTTAAACACCGCACCCTGCGACTTTGAAACATCCTTTTTATGATTGAACAGTGCAAGCTGTAAAATAAGCAGCTCTTCAAAAACAAATCTTTTACGTGCAATCGAATAGCTTTCGAAGCTTTCAGGAAAATGAATATTGCGCATAGCAAAGTTTATTTCTGCAATATTGTATCTGCTTCTGATTTCATCAGGGATATATTCTTCAAGCGCTCCTGCTTCCTCGATTGCATTCTCCATAACAGACTGAACTATCTTTTGGGTAAGCCCTCCCGTAAGCGGATAAAGCGGAACAATCTTGCCTGTAAATCTTTGATTTTCAAGCTTCTCAAAAATCGGATTCACCAGTTCTTTTTTTCCTCTGTTTTCCGTTATTTTTCCATAAAGGATATATTTTTCGTCTGTGCGGAACTGTTCTTTTACAAATTTGTTATTATACCATTTTACGGTCATAGCACCCGTATCGTCGCACACAACCATGGTAGAAATCATCATATTACGCCTGATACGGTTATCCCGAACAGGCGAAAAAACGGTTATGCTCAAGCACACCGTTTCTCCTGATTCAGTATCCTCAATTTTTTTAAACTGCGTTCTGTCCTCATGGGCTCTTGGGAAAAAGTAAAGCATATCCTCAACGGTGCGTATTCCTTTTTTTGCAAGCATCTGCGCCCGCTTTTCTCCAACGCCCTTCAAGAACTGAATATCCTTACCCATTATTCCACACTCAAAACGTAATAGTATACCGGCTGTCCGCCCGGTCTTACAGATACCTCTATTTCATCTTCATCATATTTTTCTTCAAGCTTGGCTGCAATTTTTTCTGCACTTGCCTTTTTGATTTCCTTACCATAGTATATTGTTATATACTCCGTATCCTCATCAACCAAGCTGTCTGTAAGTCTTTCAAGAACATCATCTATTTCCTGACCGACCACAGTAATTTCAGATCCGCTAAGACCTAAAATATCACCCTTTTTAATTTCTATATCGTCAATCTCTGTATCACGAACCGCATAGGTAAGCGAAGCAGTGCTTACTTTTTTAGTTGCCTTGTTCATTGAAGCCTCGTTTGCTTCGGCATCCTTTGACGGATTAAATGCCATCATTGATGATATACATTCAGGTAGACTTCTTGTAGGGATAACAATAACCTTTTTATCCTCTGTAATTTCTGCCGCCTGACTTGCCGCCATGATTATATTTTTATTGTTCGGGAATACATAAACAGTCTTAGCATTAACTCGCTTCACTGCCTTTAAAATATCCTCGGTTGACGGATTCATCGTCTGACCGCCCTCGATTATTTTGTCAACTCCCAAATCCTTCAGAACCGTAACAAAGCCCTTGCCCGATGCAACTGCAACGAAGCCGAATTCTTTCAGTTCCTCAATTTTTTTCTCTTTCTTTTCTTTTTTCTCCTTTTTAGGCTTTTCCTTGCTTACAGCCTTAACCGTTACCTCAGGCTTTTCAGCTTCTTCCTTCAAAAGCGTCTGATGCTGATGCTTCATGTTATCAATCTTAAGATTTATCATCTCACCGATTTTTACAGCCTCTTCAAGTACAAATCCCGGATTGTTTGTGTGGATATGTACCTTCACCACCTCGTCATCGTCAATAACAAGCATACAGTCTCCCTTTGGAGCTATTGCTTCTCTGAAGCCGTCAACGCTTGTTCCGGCTTCATATTTTTCGACTATAAATTCAGTACAATATTTGAATTTTATATCCTCGGTATTTAATGCCGCCTGAGCTTTTTTAGGCTGTTCCTGAGTCTGTGCGGGAGCTGCTTGTCTGTTACTCTCGATTGCCTTTCCTGTTTCAAGATAATAAAGCGCACCCTCAAGCACGAACATCCAACCCTGACCGCCTGCGTCAACAACGCCTGCCTTCTTTAGTGCCGGAAGCTGTTCAGGTGTTCTTGCAAGTGCTTTATTACCCCTGTCTACAGCACTCTTTAACACTTCAAAAATATCCTCATTCCCCGATGCAGCTATCGAAGCTCCGTTTGCGGCTTCACGGGCAACAGTAAGAATTGTACCCTCGGTAGGCTTCATTACAGCCTTATATGCCGCATTTGCTCCTTCTGTAAGAGCCTGGGCAAACTCCTTTGCAGTACAGGTATCCTTACCCTTTAAGTTCTTTGATATTCCTCTGAAAAACTGAGAAAGTATAACGCCTGAGTTTCCTCTTGCACCTCTCAGTGTTGAAAACGACATAACATCAACTGTTTTTGTCAGTGATGCAGACGCCTTTACAGTAAGGTCATTTGCCATTGCCGTAACAGTCAATGACATATTTGTGCCTGTATCACCGTCCGGAACAGGGAATACATTCAGGTCGTCTACCGTTGTTTTATTATTGTAAAGATTGTTTGCACCGGAAATTATCATGTTTGCAAACAAAGTACCGTCTAATATTTTAACCATCAGTGCACACCCTCTTTATTCGTCCACACGTACGCCTTCAACACGTACATTAACTTCATTAACCTTTAAGCCTACAGTATTTTCAATAGTATATCTTACTCTGTTTACAATACTCTTGCATACAGCATTTATATTAATTCCATATTCAACTATAATGTGCATTTCAATAGTTACACCGTTTTCCTGAACGGTAACATTTATACCCTTCGTTATGGTATCAGGCAGAAGCAAGCTTACAATGCCGTCTTTTTTATTTCTCCATGCCATACCAACCACGCCGTAGCATTTAGCTGCAACAGCGCCTGCAATTTCCGCTATTACGGAATTATTGATAGTAACCTCGCCAAGCCCTCCGCTCGTCTTTAATATCATATTTATTTCTCCTTTACTGAAAAATATTATATTATTTATATTTTACTATATTTTTTCGATTTAGTCAAGGATTTATCTGTTATTTTATAAGTTTATTCTTTCTTTATATGTATATTCTTATCATTTTTACAAAAAAACAGGAGAAATTTCAAGTGTGTTTTATAAAAAAACAATCTTTAATCCTACGGATTATATCTTCCATAAGACGATGAACCGTCCTCGGCTTTGCTTTCTCCTGTAGAATGGTCTATGATAATTCCCGGCTGTCCATTATAGCAGAACACATTAAAGCATATTTCGTTATCCTCAACCGAAAGTCCTTCCATTAAAACTCCTGTCGCTAACAAATTATCTCCCTCAAAAACAGGCGTAACTCTGTAAAGTACATGATTATTAGTTGACTGTACATAATCAGCTACCATATTTTCAAAATAAAGCATTGCATCTACATTTAAGCTTCTTGTCCCTGTTATAAGGTTTCTTGTATTGTCATTCTCACCTGCCAACTGAAAACCAATCAGATGACATCTGTTATATAAATATTTTCCGTTAATAAATTCATATTTTATTGTGTGCCAGCCTGATGGCTTTACGTTTCCGATACGTCCTCTTTCCTCTGTTGGCATAATGTCAATGCTTATATTTGCATATGCAACACCGCACCGACCAAGCTCATCAAGCGGACTGTATGTTTCAAAGGAATCAGTCGTATAATCTGCTTCTGTAAAATACGGAACATTATTATTTACTGTCACATACGGAGTTCCGTTATAAGGCGGAATTGAATTAATGTCAAATACAGCCGGCGGATTTGACGGTTCTGGTGTGGCAGGTATTTCTGTTTGTACAACCTGTATGGGTTGCTGTGTTATTTGTGTTTCTTTGATGTCAGTAATTGACGGTGTATTGCAACCAACAAGAATGGATGCCAAAAATAAAGTAATTAGTTTTTTCATAAATATCTATCTCCTCAATATATCATAATAATATTATACCGCTATAAATATAATTTGTAAATACTATAAATGTAAACTTATTCTTTTTGTTATGATAAAATATATTTATAGAAATGAGGTTTTGTTATGAATATTGGAGATAGAATTAAATTTTTTAGAGAAGAAAGAAATCTTTCGGTTAATAAGCTTGCCAATATGGCAGGTGTATCACAAAGTTATTTAAGAGATTTGGAACTTGGAAACAAACAGCCAACGGTTGAATATCTTTCATATGTATGTGATGCGTTAAAAATATCATTATCTACATTTTTTTCTGATGAAGAGAGTAAAAATGAGTTTTTATATCTTATTGATAAATTAAATGAACAGCAAAAATCAACATTGAAAGAATTTTTAAAAACGTTATAACTTTTCGTAGGGGCGATTCACGAATCGCCCGCGGTGCATTCATGAATGCACCCTACAATGTATTTTTTGATTGTAACTCGTAGGGGACGGTCTCCCGGACGTCCCGTTATGCAGGCTGTCGAGGACGCCAGCCCCTACAATATTGTTTTTTAAGATATTATACACTACAAGTATATAATATTGCAATAGGTTTCTATAATATTTTATTCAAATTAATGATAAAATATTATATGAGGTGGTATAATATGACAACTGAATATAAAGATAGATATATAAGAATGGGATTAAATATACAGTATTATAGAAAATTAAAAGGCTATACCCAAGAAACATTTGCAGAATTAATTGATAAAAGTTGGTCATTTGTAGCACAAATTGAATCACCATCTACCGTAAGAGGAATTTCTCTTGAAACCTTGTTTAAAATAGCAGAGGTCTTAGAAATTGAACCATATAGAATTTTAGAATACAGATAATTAAATAATATATAAATTTATATTGTAGGGGACGGTCTCCCGGACGTCCCGTTATGCAGGCTGTCGAGGACGCCAGCCCCTACATTTGTGGTTTTGATTTTAGATTTGTAAGGGACGATGCCAACATCGTCCCGTTTTTTTTGGCGAATACAGTCCGCCTCTATATAATAAAAAATTTTTATTCGTTTCCCCTTGACACAGAACATAATTTTTTATATAATAATAAGATAGAGATTAATTTGAAAATTAAATACGGAAAGGAAAAATATACAATGAAAAACATGGGTGTAAACGAAATAAGAGAAAAGTTTTTGAGCTTTTTTGAAACAAAAAACTGTTTAAGACTTAACAGCTTTCCTCTTATTCCTAAGAATGACGCAAGCTTGCTTCTGATAAATTCAGGAATGGCTCCATTAAAGCCATGGTTCACAGGTGCGGAAATTCCGCCGAGAAAGAGAGTTACAACCTGTCAGAAATGTATCAGAACAGGCGATATTGAAAACGTAGGTAAAACTGCAAGACACGGTACATTTTTTGAAATGCTCGGTAACTTCTCATTCGGAGATTACTTCAAAAGAGAAGCAACGGCATGGGCATGGGAGTTCTTTACAAAGGTAATGGAAATCCCTGAAGAAAAGCTTTGGGTATCGGTTTACGAAAACGATGACGAGGCTGCTGACATCTGGGTAAATGAAGTAGGCGTAAAGCCTGAAAGAATTGTACGTCTTGGCAAAGAGGATAACTTCTGGGAGCATGGAACAGGTCCTTGCGGTCCTTGTTCTGAAATTTATTTTGACAGAGGCGAGGAGCATGGCTGCGGTTCACCTGACTGCTGTGTAGGCTGTGACTGTGACAGATTCATGGAGGTATGGAATCTTGTATTTACGCAGTTCGACAAGGACGAGGACGGAAACTATAATCCGCTTCCTAACCCTAATATCGACACAGGTATGGGACTTGAAAGACTTGCCGTTGTTATGCAGGGTGTAGACAACCTGTTTGAGGTTGACACCGTTCAGGACGTTATGAAGCACATTTGCAAAATTTCAGGTCTTGAATATAAAAAGGACGAAAAGAAGGATATTTCACTTCGTGTTATCACCGACCATATCCGCTCAACCGTTATGATGATTTCAGACGGTGTTACTCCGTCAAACGAGGGCAGAGGATATGTATTAAGACGACTTTTAAGACGTGCGGCACGTCACGGAAAGCTTATCGGCATTAATGAAGCATTTTTGAATGTTGTTGCCGACACGGTTATTGACTGCTCAAAGCAGGCATATCCTGAGCTTGATGAAAAGAGAGATTACATCAAGAAGATAATCAAGATAGAAGAAGAAAAGTTTGATGCTACAATCGACAACGGTCTTATCGTACTTAACCAGTACATCGACGAAGCAAAAGCAAACGGTGAAAAGCTTCTTTCAGGTGACAAGGCATTTAAGCTTCACGACACTTACGGCTTCCCTCTTGACTTAACAATCGAGCTTGCAGAGGAAAAGGGCTTAGGCGTTGACATAGACGGCTTTAATGCGGCAATGCAGGAGCAGAAGGAAACAGCAAGAAACGCAAGAGCAGACGGCTCAAGCTGGGATGCTGACGAAACATATTCATTTGATGCACAGCCGACAGAATTTATAGGCTACACAGATTTAACAGCAGACGTTAAGGTTGTTGGTCTTGTTGCAAAGGGCGAAGGCGTTTCAAATGCAATCAAGGCAGGTCAGACAGGCTTTGTTGTAGCAGACAAGACTCCATTCTATGCTGAAATGGGCGGTCAGACAGGCGATATCGGTACTATATCGGTAAACGGCAATGTGATTGCAAACGTTACAAACACAACAAAAACAGGCGACGGTTATTATCTTCACGAGGTTGAATGCAGTGCAGATGTTGCTGTAGGCGATACAGTTACAATGGCAGTTGATAAGTCAAACAGAATGGATATCAGCCGTAACCACTCAGCAACACACCTTCTTCACAAGGCGTTAAAAGAGGTACTTGGTACTCACGTTGCCCAGGCAGGTTCACTTGTTACAAGTGACAGACTACGTTTTGACTTCTCACACTTTGAGGCTATGACATCAGAACAGCTTACAGAGGTTGAAAGACTTGTAAACGAAGCAGTTCTTTCATCACTTGACATAAACACACAGGAACTTCCTATTGAAGAAGCTAAGAAGCTTGGTGCGGCGGCTCAGTTCGGTGAGAAATACGGCGATGTTGTAAGAGTTGTATCAATGGGCGATTACTCAATCGAGTTCTGCGGCGGTACTCACCTTACAAACACAGCACAGTGCGGACTGTTTAAGATTCTTTCAGAAAGCGGTGTTGCAGCAGGCGTAAGACGTATCGAGGCTGTTACAGGCAGAGGCGTATTAAAGTATATTGCTGATAACGATGCACTTATCGCAGGAACTGCGGCGGCATTAAAGACAAATCTTCTTAACGAAATTGACAAGAAGGCTGAAGCCGTAATGACTGAATTAAAGGATGCTCAAAAGGACATCGAAGCTATCAAGGCAAAGATGGCTGTAGCTAAGGCTCAGGACATTATGGCATCAGTTAAGCACATAGGCGATATTGACTTGCTTTGCACACAGCTTGACGGTACAACAGCTGACGGCTTAAAGACAATAGCTGACAAATTCAAGGAAAAGACAGAATGCGGAGCTGTTGTTCTTGCATCAAACACAGACGGCAAGATAACATTCGTTGCAATGGCTACAAAGGCGGCAGTTGCAAAGGGTATTCACGCAGGAAATATCATTAAGGACATCACAGCAATCGCAGGCGGCCGCGGTGGCGGTAAGCCTGATATGGCTCAGGGCGGCGGCTCAGATGCAAGCAAGATCGATGACGCTCTTGCAAGAGTTGACGATTTAATAATTGAAATGACAAAATAGGAGAAAGAATATGGATTGCTTATTCTGTAAAATAATAAACGGAGATATTCCGTCAAAGAAGGTTTATGAAAATGAAATGGTCTATGCCTTTTATGACATAGACCCTCAGGCACCTGAGCACGTTATAATCGTGCCGAAAGAGCATATAAAGAGTGCAAATGAAATCACTCCTGATAATGCAAAATATATTTCAGCAATATGGGAGGCTGTTCCCGAAATCGCAAAGCAACTGGGACTTGACGCTGACGGCTACAGAGTTGTAAACAACTGCGGTGAAAACGGTGGTCAGACAGTTGCACACATACATTTCCACCTGATGGGCGGACGTAAGTTCAGTTGGCCTGCAGGTTGATACAACATACATGAGAGGACATCCCTCATACTCCCCACAGCGAAACAAAAACGGACAAGCTCTGTCCGTTTTTTTGTTTGGAAAATATATTGTTTTATTTCACGTCTACTCTTTCGCCTGACATGATTTTGTTCATTGTTCTTGCCGCACACATTTTTCCGCACATCGAACACGTATGCTTTTCCTCAGGCGGAAGCTCATTATAGTATCGTTGCGGCTTTATCGGGTCTATGGCGTATTGGAACATTTCCTCCCAGCATACACGCCTGCGGGCATCAGACATTTTATCGTCAACATCCCTTGCATTCGGGATTCCCTTTGCAATATCACCCGCATGAGCAGCTATCTTTGCCGCAATTATTCCCTCACGGACGTCATCGGCATTTGGAAGCCTCAGATGCTCCGCAGGTGTTACATAGCACAGAAAATCTGCTCCGCTTGATGCCGCAACCGCACCGCCGATTGCCGAGGTTATATGGTCATAGCCCGGTGCAATATCTGTCACAATAGGCCCTAAAACATAGAAAGGTGCATTATGGCACAATTTCTTTTCAAGCTTCATATTTGCGGCAATTTCATCTATCGACATATGCCCCGGCCCCTCAATCATAACCTGAACATTCTTTTCCCATGCACGCTTTGTTAAAATCCCAAGCTCAATAAGCTCAGTTATCTGACTTGCATCAGTTGAGTCATGCGTCGAACCCGGACGGCAGGCATCGCCAAGACTTATTGTCACATCGTATTCGGCAAGAATATCAAGCACTCTATCGTAATATTGATAGAACGGATTTTCATTTCCCGTCATTTCCATCCACGCATAAATCAGCGAGCCGCCTCGTGATACGATATTCGTAATACGTCCCGTCTGCTTGAAAATCTCAGCAGTACGGCGGTTAATACCGGCATGGATTGTCATAAAATCCACACCCTCCTTTGCGTGGGCTTCAATAACGCTCAGAAATTCCTCTGCCGTAATGTCCGCAAGCTCCTTATCAAGATAACCCACAGCATCATACATCGGCACAGTACCAATCATCGCAGGACAGGTATCAATAAGCTTCTGCCTGAACTCATGTGTTTTACCGTAACAGCTCAAATCCATGATAGCCTCAGCCTTCATATCAACTGCCATCTTTACCTTTTCCATCTCGATTGAATAGTCAGTGCAGTCCTTTGAAATTCCAAGATTTACATTTATCTTGGTTTTAAGACCCTCTCCCACTCCTTCGGGATTTATTGACTTATGATTTTTATTGCACGGAATAGCTACCGTTCCCCTTGCAACTCTATCCATAAGCACCTTTACATCAAGGCTTTCCTTCTCTGCAACAATTTTCATTTCAGGAGTTATAATCCCTTTCTTTGCCGCGTCCATTTGTGTTGTGTACATAAAATCATTCCTTTCATTTTTTAATAAACAGGAATTTAAAAAACGCCTTCTTCGTATAAAAGTATACAAAGAAAGCGTAAAAGTCAAATTCCCTGCCCTGCATTATCAGGACGGTCATGGGTCGAGGTCGAACCTCCTCTCAGCCGAACTTCTTCAGCTCCCCTTTGTACATTTATATTATACATCAAGTTTTTTATAAAGTCAAGTTATTTTTTGGTCAGTGCATAGCTGTCCGCTATCATATTTTTTATGTCATCATCAGGTACTGTTCCGTCAAGTATAATTGAATTCCAATGCGGAAATTTATTGCAAGAAAAATTATTGTTTAACATTTTTATTACAAATCCTGTTCCATCCAAAAAAACTCTTGCAATTTAAAAATGAATGTGATATAATAACTACATTATGCGGATATGGCGGAATTGGCAGACGCGCATGGTTCAGGTCCATGTGAGAGCAATTTCATGCAGGTTCAAGTCCTGTTATCCGCACCAAAATCAAATATCCGCAGTATATACTGCGGATATTTTTTTTAATTTATATTAAACTTCTCATACTGCCTTTGAAAATGGAAAAAGTCAACTCAAAAAAAATTATGAAAATTTTCAAAAGCCTATTGACAAAATACAATTTATGCTGTATTATATGTATTAGTACAGTTAATACAGTTTTTGAAAGGAGGAAAACAAAATGATTACGCTTGACTTCGGCGACCACCGTCCGCTGTATGAGCAGATTAAAGAAAAGCTCAAAGAGCTGATTATCACAGGTGTGCTG
>JAZSPM010000201.1:0-13034 GCA_045537455.1 Candidatus Ornithomonoglobus sp.
CAAAGACTGTTTACATATTCAAAAAATTCTTCCTTTGAAGCAAACATAGGCTCAAAATCAGCAATGATTTGCTTTGCACGCTCTGCATTGTTCTGCAATAATAAAGTCATCATAACAAGCTGCCACTGTGCTGAACCGATACATGCGAGGTCGGGATTTTCAATAAAATAATCCGAGCCGTGGCTTCTTCCGACAGCTCCTGCCGCATACGGATGAACTACAGGCATAATACAGGATAAATCACCCATGTCAGTGCTTCCTGAGCCTATAACGTCATGGTTGTCAAAATCAAAGCCCAAAAGCTTTGCGGCTTCTTCTGCGATGTTAGTCATATCGTTGCAATTTAAAAGCGGAGAATATCCTACCATATCATTGATTTCTGCATTCGCACCCAAGGACAGTGCCGCACCGCATAACGCACGATTCACTTTGTCGTTTGCTTCTTTGATAGCATCAAAGGTTTTTCCTCTTACATAACTTTCTATTTTTACGTCGTCAGGGATTGCATTAACAGCCCCACCACCCTTTGTGATTATCGGGTGAACTCTTATTATATCCGATTCCTTGAAGGTCTCACGGATAGAATTAATTGCAGAAAGACCGAGATTTGCGGCATACAGGGCATTACAGCCATCCCACGGATTGCCACCTGCATGAGACGATACTCCTTTATAATCAACGCTCTTTGCAAGACAACCTACAGAGCCTTTGTTTGCAGCAAAGCCACCCTGTGAGGTATGAACCATAAACGCTAAATCAACACCGTCAAAATAGCCTCTTGATAAAAATTCGCTCTTACCTCCAAAATAGCTTATTTTACCTTCTTTTTTCAGCTTCGAACGGTATCCCATTTCGATAAGCTCCTCTGCCGGAACGGAGCAAAGTCGGATTCGCCCCGATAAACCGTCTAAAATTTCAGGTTCTTTTAATGCTGCAGCTATACCTAAAAGTGCTGCACTCTGAGCGCTGTGACCGCAGCAGTGAACTGCACCTGTTTCAGGGTCTGCATCAGGGTGCTCGGGGCATATAAGCGAGTCAAGCTCTCCTAAAATTAACAGCTCAGGTCCGGGATGTCCTGTATCAATAACAGTATAAAAGCCCGGAATATCACCGGCTTTTATAAGCTCATATCCCAAATCCTCAAATGCTTTTTCCATATATTTTGTTGTTTTCCATTCACGATAGCCTGTTTCAGGATTTTTCCATATATAATCATGTGCCTCTAAAATCAGATTTCTGTGTTTTTCTACGGCAGATTTGATTTTTTCAACCATAATATCAGCTCCTTGTACATTATAGATTATTGATTATATCCTATATTATATTTGATATTTTGTCAATATAATATTCGTTTTGAGAGTCAAAAGTATAAGAATGTTACAAATTTAACATTCTTTTGTCTGATTTTGTAAATTTTGGTGTATTTTCGCTTGATTTTTTTTTGTTTTTATGATAGTATATATTGGGTTTATTTGGGGATTGAAAGCTCTGAATAGCCTGAAAACATTTAAGATTTTAAACATTCAGAAAGGATCTGTTATAATGAACAACAATCAAAAAAGTGGTGGCTGGCGCACCAATAAGTGGATAAGAGCAGCAATTCCGGCACTATTGCTTCACTGTAGTATAGGTACTGTTTACTGCTGGTCAATTTTCAGTCAGGAGATTGCCGATTACATAGGCTTTTCAAAGGGAGCTACAGAGTGGGCATTCAGTTTTGCTATCTTCTTCCTCGGAATGTCAGCGGCATTTTTGGGTAATGTAGTTGAAAAGGACATTCATAAATCATCATTGATTGCGGCAATATGCTTTGCGGCAGGTATGGCAGGTACAGGCGGATTCATATACTACGGAGGCTTGCATAACGGAAGTCCTCTTGCACTTATCGGTATTTATTTATGCTACGGCTTGATTATGGGTATAGGTCTTGGTACGGGTTATCTTTCACCTGTAAAAACTCTGATGCTTTGGTTTAGTGACAGAAAAGGTCTTGCTACAGGTCTTGCAGTTGCAGGCTTTGGTGCGGCAAAGGCAATCGCAAGCCCGATTATGCAGTCAATGCTTGATGGCTTGGGTGAAGGTGGAATTTACAAGATGTTCCTTATTCTTGCGTGCGTTTATTTTGTGATGATGTTTGTAGGTCATTTATTGTTAAAGAAGCCTGATGGCTGGCATGAGCCTACAGATGCATCAGAGAAGAAGAGCATTATGTCAGTGCTTAAAACAAAGCCGCTTACAAACTACATCGGTATATGGCTGATGTTCTACATCAACATCACTTGCGGTCTTGCACTTTTATCACAGGAAAAGATGATTGTAAAATGCATAGGCCTTGCAAGCTTTGTCGGAATAATTTCGACAGTATCAGCTATATTCAATGCAGGCGGACGTTTAGGCTTCTCAGCATGGGCTGACAAGATGAAGGACAGAAATACAATTTATAAGATAATATTCATTCTTTCAATCGCACTTACTGCTGTTGTTATTGTAACAGGCGGTATAGCAAACGGTTCAGGTAATGTAGTTCTTACAGCACTTGTTCTTATACTTATCATGGCTGTAAATGCAGGCTATGGTGGCGGATTCTCAAACGTACCTACGCTTCTTTCAGACCATTACGGAATGAGCAACATCAGTGCTATTCACGGTATTACATTATCGGCATGGGCATTTGCAGGTCTTACAGGTAATCAGCTTGCTACATGGATAGTAAATCACTTTGGTGAAGCAGTAGAGGTTGGCGGCAACATGGTTAATCCAACAGGTTACCAGACAGTTCTTTATGTTACGATAGTTCTTTACATAATAGCATTCTTGTTGAGTATGATATTTGTAAAGCCTTCAGGAAAAGAGAAATAATCAAAAAGCAGATGAACTTTTCATCTGCTTTTTAATTATTTCAGAAATTTTTTTTAGAATATGGACAAATTATAATTTGTATGGTATAATTATAAAATATAGTATGTATTGTCGGGGTGATGAGTGTTATGAATATAAAATTGATTATAGCTTATGACGGAACAGCTTATCATGGCTGGCAGATACAGAAAAACGGTATAACAGTTCAGGAAGCAGTAAGGGAAGCAGTAAAAAAAGTTACGGGCGAAGCTGTAAATGTTATCGGTTGCGGACGAACAGATGCAGGCGTTCATGCACTGAATTATGCTTGTAATTTTAAAACTGAGTCGTCAATTCCGGCTGACAGATTTAAAAATGCTTTGAATACATATCTCCCGAAGGACATACGCTGTAAATCCTCGGAGGAGGTTGATGAGGATTTTCATGCTTCGTATTCCGCAACGGGAAAGACGTATATATACAGAATCCTGAACCGACCTGAAGCTGATGTTTTTGAACGGAATTATTCATGGCATTATAAATATGATGTTGACATAGAAAAAATGCGAAAAGCAGCAGAGGCTTTTATAGGAGAGCATGATTTCATCGGATTTGCTGCGGCGGGCTTTACAGTCAGCACGACGGTAAGAACAATTTATGATTTAAAAGTACACGAAAATAACGGAATAATAACAATAGAGATCACAGGCAACGGATTTTTATATAATATGGTTCGTATAATTGCAGGTACGCTTGTGATGATGGGTAACGGCAAGATAGACTATACAAAGGCGGCGGAGATAATAGCGTCAAAGGAACGAAAGCGTGCAGGAATAACTGCACCGCCTGACGGTCTGTTTTTAAAGGAGGTGTTTTACGGTGAGCGAAAATAATAACGAAGAGCAGTTTGAGACGTTCTCTCCTGAGGATGTATCTGTTCCGACTGAGATTGAGGATGAGTTTGACGGCGACAAGTTTGAATCGGAGTATCGCCGTAAAATAGAAGAGCGTGAAGCTTCAAAACGTGCAGAAATTAAAAAGCTTATATTTATAATTATGGGTGCGGCATTATTTGGCGTACTTGTTGCGTTGTTTTGCTTTACCGATACGGGAATAATAGGAGCATATAAGAGGAACTTTTCAAAGAACTTTAATTATTTGTTTTTTCAGGAGCCTGCTATAGATATAGGAGCAACAGAAAAGGATTCAGATGTTCAGAAATACGTTGATGAGGAAGAAGCAAAGGATGTAAAGAATATCAGAGCTGATATTAAATCCGTTAACGTTATGCCCTTTGAGGGTGCGGCATCAGGTAAGTTTGAAGCGTATGAAGGTGGATTGATTTGTGCAAGAACTAATTATATCTGTTTTACAAATGCATTGGGAGAGATTCAATGGGAGCAGAATACAACAGTTGTAGACCCGATTTTAAGTGTTGACGGACGTTATATAGCTATTGCATCTGAAAACGGAACAAAGCTGTGCCTGTACAAGGGTGAGGAGCTTATGTTTGAATGTAATACCGATGATGAAATAAAAAGTATGCGTGTATCAGCCGGCGGTGATGTGGTTCTGGTATGTGACAAGGAAAATTATAAGGGTGCAATAAGTGTTTACAACAAAGAAGGAAAAGAAATTTTTGCGTGGTCATCAGGAAAGAATAATGTAGTAAGTGCAGATATTTCATCGGCTTCAAGACGTGTTGCGGCGGCGTTATTAAATGCGGACAGAAAGGTGTATTCTCTTATAAAGATTTTTGATATAAATTCAAAAACAAATAATGTTGAAATGGCATTTGATGATACAATTCTGTTTAAGCTTGAATATACAGGTGACACTGTAACAGGCTTTGGCGATAACAGCCTTGTTTGTATGACTTCCGCAGGACGTGTTGTTTCGGATAAGCGTTTTGATATGGTTGATATAAGCCACTATTCATTTGACAGTGAGGGGAACAGGCTTGTTCATTTTGACAGTGCTGGAGTTCCTGTATTCCATATGTATGGAAGAAAAGGCGTTCTTGAAAAAGAAATGATAGTTGATGAGCCTGCTGATTTTATAGATATTTATGAGGAAATGATTCTGTATAATGACGGAAGAAGTATAAATCTTCGTAAAATGGGCGGTGACAGAATTAATGAATATACCGCTACGATGGATGTATTAAAGCTTGTGCTTATAGATAAAAATACTTATGCTATTATACATTCCAATAGTATAGAAATTGTACGCGTGTAAGAGGAATAACCATGAAGCAAAAGTTAAGAAATATATTGAAAGCAAAACGCAGAAATTTAAGCGTTACTGAAATAACTGTAAAAAGTGCGGCTGTTAACAGCCGTCTTTTAGAATTGCTTGAAGATAAAAGCTGTGTAATGGTTTATCTTTCGGCATTTAAAGAAGTATGCGTTGATGCGATTATAAATTCTCTTTTAAGCAGCGGCAAAACAGTTGCCGCACCGATAACAAATGAAGCGGATTTTTCAATAACGCCGTATGAGTTGAAGGATATAAGGGCAGTATCGCATGGGGCTTACGGTATAAGAGAGCCTCTTCCTGAGAAAAAGATAGATAAAAATAGTATTGACGCTGTTATTGTTCCGGGGATTGGTTTTGACAGAAGCGGCGGCAGAATTGGCTTTGGCAAAGGATATTATGACCGCTTCCTGAAGGATTTTAAAGGTATAAAAATAGGCGTATGTTATGACTTTCAGCTTGTTGATAAAATTGAAACAGATGAAAACGATATACCTATAGATATAATTGTTACGGAGAGTGATTGTTATGTTGTTTGATACTCATGCACATTATACCGATGACAGATTCAGCGAGGATATTGACAAGGTTTTAGGCTCTATGAAGGAAAACGGTGTAGGGCTTATTATGAATGCGTGTTCCTCTGTTGATGAAATCCCCGGTATAATTGAATTGTGCGAAAGATATGATTTTATATACGGAGCAGTAGGTGTGCATCCTCATGAAGCTTCAGAAATGACAGACAAGGACCTTGATACACTAAGAAAATATTCAGCTCATTCAAAAATCAAGGCAATAGGTGAAATCGGTCTTGATTATTTTTATGATAATTCTCCGAGAGACATTCAGAAAAAACGCTTTGCAGAGCAGATTGAGCTTGCAAAGGAGCTGAAATTGCCCGTTATAATTCATGACCGTGATGCACATAAGGATACCATGGATATTTTAAGAGCGTGCAATGTACGTGATTGCGGAGGAGTGTTCCACTGCTATGCAGGCAGTGCCGAAATGGCAAAGGAAATCCTTGACTGGGGGATGTATATAGCGTTTGGCGGTTCGCTGACATTTAAAAAATCGGTAAAGCCAAAGGAAGTCGCACAGTATGTTCCGCTTGACAGAATCGTAACAGAAACAGATGCTCCGTATCTTGCACCTGAGCCGCAAAGAGGCAGACGTAACGATTCAAGATATATGCATCTTGTTACGGAGCTTATTGCACAGATAAAGGGTATCAGCTATGAAGCTGTAGCAAAAGCAACTTATGAGAATGGAAAAAAGCTGTTTGGCATAAAGGAGGAAATATGAAGGTATTACTCATGTCTGTAAAGGCAGGCTACGGGCATCACTCAACTGCAGAGGCGGTTATGAGGTATTTTGAGGAGCGTGGACATACCTGTGAAATGCTCGATATGTTTACATATATAAGTAAAAAGCTTGGCGATACTATTCAGAATGCGTATCTGATTCTGACTAAATATCTTTCAAAGCCTTACGGCAAGGTATATGACAAGCTCAGTAAAGAGGAAGAGCCTTACGATAAAATTTCTATAACGGCACTTATCTCAAATGCGGTAACAAAAAAGCTTATTGAGTATGTTCAGGATTTTGAGCCTGATATTATAATCGGTACCCACAGCTTTGCCTGTGTTGTTATGACTATTTTGCGTGAAAAGGGGATTATAGACTGCCCGCTGGTGGGTATTGTAACTGATTTTACGGTACACCCGTTCTGGGAAAGCACAGAGCTTGACAAATATGTAATTCCTGACAGACTGCTTTCTTATCAGATGAATAAAAAAGGTATTCCTTCAGAAAAGCTTATGCCAACGGGAATCCCTATAAAAAAAGCATTTTCAGTAAAAACAGATAAAAAAGAAGCAAGGGCGCGTCTTGGCATAGAAGATAAAAAAACATTGCTTGTTATGATGGGCTCTATGGGGTACGGCAACATAAAGGATGCCTTGATGGAAATTGACAGCTTTGAAGCGGATTTTCAGGTTATTATAGTATGCGGCTCCAATGAAAGGCTTAAAAGCTTTGTTGATGAAAATCAATGGAATAAGGATATACGCTCTTATGGATTCGTAAATAATGTTGATGCGCTGATGGATGCATCAGATATAATTCTTACAAAGCCGGGAGGGCTTACAACGTCCGAAGCTTTTGCAAAAGGACTTCCGCTTATCGCTATGAATCCTATTCCCGGTCAGGAGGATAAGAACGCAGCATTTCTTGTAAATAACGGAGCGGTTGTTGCGGTAAATGATGAGTATACCGTATCAGAAGCATTGCATCAGTTGATTACGGAGGAATGGCGTGTAGAGCTTATGCGGGAAAGTGTACGGCATATTGGAAAGCCTGATGCAACGGCGGATTTATATGAAGCAATTATAGGTGGAATTATATGAAAGAGCTTATAAAAAATGAATTTATCGGCTGGAAAAAATCAGAAGTTATAATGCTGTTGGCTTCGTGTGCGATAATTGCCTGTGTTTCGGTTTATTGGGGCGACAGCCTTATTGGAATCATTTCGGCGGCGGCAGGCGTTGCGTGTGTGGTTTGTACGGGAAAGGGTAAGCTTTCGGCATATTTATTCGGCTTAATAAACTGTACTTTATATGCGTATATTTCTTATCAATCAACATATTACGGCGAGACAATGCTGAATATCCTGTATTATTTTCCGATGCAATTCGTAGGATTTTTCGTCTGGAAAAAGAATATGGATACAGAAACACACGAGGTTAAAAAGCTTCGTATGACTGTTCGCGGACGGGTTATTCTTGTTGCTGTTATTGCATTATCAACTTATATTTACGGTCTGATACTACGCAGAATGGGAGATGCTCTTCCGTTCATTGACAGCTTTACAACGGCGGCATCGGTAATTACTTTGATTATTTCAATAAAAATGTATTCGGAGCAGTGGCTGATATGGCTTGTGGTTGATGCGGTAAGCGTATATATGTGGTGGGTGGATTTTGTTCAAGGAAACGGAAACATTGCAACATTGCTGATGTGGGTAGTATATGTCATTTTGGCGGTTGTTATGTTTGTAAAATGGGAAAATGAGGCAAAAAAGGAATAAAAAACTATGTTTACCATAATCTTATAAATTTCTTGTTTTATTCACGTTATTAACGCACTTATCCACGGGATTTTATATGAAATTTTACGAAAATAAAGGAAAAAACAGAGTTATCCATCAAAAACGTGGATAAATTTGAGGTTAACATAAAGTCAAATACAGAAAAATATACGAAAGGGATTAATAAGACAATGACAGAATGCTTTCCAAATATCGGTAAAAGAATGAAGGCACTAAGAGTAGAGCAGAACATGACTCAAAAGGATTTGAGTGAAAAAACAGGCATAGATAAAAGAACAATCAGTGCTTATGAAACAGGCAGCCGTATTCCTACAGCTCTTGCGGCAATGAGCATAGCATCTGTATTAACTGTTCCGCTTGAATATTTGTGCGGAATTACAGACAACAGATATAATATTATGATTCCAAAAGACATTAATCTTGATTTAACCAAGCTTAATCAGCTTGGAATTAAGGCGCTTTGTGATTATTATAAGGCACTGTGTATTCAGCCTGAATATGTAAAATAGATAAATTTTGTTTTTTGACAGTAATTTTTTTTGAAAATAATTTAGAAAATTAAAGTGAAAGCAGATAAATTTTATTACCTGTATTGAAATGGAAAATCATGTGTGATATAATAAATTTAATTTCAAACCGAAAGGAAGTAATGACTTATGAAAAGAATTTTAACAGTACAGGATGTATCATGTGTAGGTAAATGCTCACTTACAGTTGCATTGCCTGTTATTTCAGCAATGGGTGTTGAATGCGGAATACTTCCAACTGCGGTGCTTTCCACGCATACAATGTTCAAAAATTTTACATTCCGTGATTTAACCGAGGATATACGCCCCATTAAAAATCACTGGATTAACGAAAAGCTGGATTTTGATGCGATATATACAGGTTATCTTGGTTCAATGGAACAGATTGAGCTTGTATCGGAAATTTTTGATGATTTTAAGACAGATAATAATTTAATTATAATTGACCCTGTAATGGCAGATAACGGTAAGCTTTATCCCGGTTTTGCAGAGGATTTTCCTAAAGAAATGCTGAAATTATGTTCAAAGGCAGATATTATTCTTCCGAATATAACAGAGGCTTCACTTATGCTTGATATGGAATACATAGAAAGCGGCTATGATGAGCAGTATATAAAGGATATGCTTGTCGGATTAAGTAAATCAGGAGCAAAGACGGTTGCAATAACAGGCGTAAGCTTTGAAAAGGACAAGCTTGGTGTAATGTCATATAATTCTGAAACGGGAAGGTTTTTCAGCTACTTCAATGATGAGGTTAAAGCACGTTATCATGGTACGGGCGATATTTTTGCAAGCTGCTGTACAGGTGCATTAATGAATGGATTTTCTCTTGACGAAGCGTTAAAGCTTGCGGCAGATTACACCGCACGCTGTATTCAGGTTACAGAGGATGACCCTGAGGGCAGGGATTATGGCGTGAATTTTGAACAGGAAATTCCGTTCCTTGTAGAAAGATTAAAACAGAATAAATAAAATTCGGGCGGCTATCAGCCGCCCTTACTTATTTCATCATATCGACAGCGGTATCAATTATACTTCCCATACTTTTAAAAACACCCTCAGTTTTTTTGTGAAGTCTGTGTCTTTGGCGGTCTGTTAACGGGTCAGTTACCATCGTAACTGCAGCACCAACAACAAGACCTGTTGCCATGCCCTTCATAAATTTTCCTGTTTCACTCATGTTCATAGCTTTTACCTCCCTTTTTGGCATAATCAAAATTAATTTGACACTTCTATTATTCAACAAAAAGCACAAAATACACAAGGTATTTTTAAAGAAAAACAACAATCTTTGTATTTGCAGAAAATTTTAATCAAAATCACCTTGACTTGACTAAAATATATGATATAATAAAATTATACCAAAGCTTTAAATTTATGCCAATAAAGCTTTGAACAGTATAAGTCTGGGCAGAAGAAGGGAAAGGAAAGTAAATGGCTATTATAAAGCCCTTTAAGGGATATAGATATAACCCACAAAAGGTGGGGAATGTGGGGAATGTAGTTTCTCCGCCATACTACAATATAAAGCCTGAGGATAAAAAAGCACTTCTCGACAGGAGCGAGTATAATTCCGTAAGACTGTTTTCGGGTGAGAGCTTTGATACCGATACAGAAACAGATAACCGTTTTACCCGTTCGGCAAATTATCTTAAGGAATGGATTGAAAACGATGTACTGACACGTGATTCAGAGCCTGCAATATATATGTATGAAGAAGCAATACAGGTAGGCGGAACTCAGTACATTAACCGTAGCTTTGTTGCATTAATGCAGCTTGAGGAGCTAAGCAGCGGCACTATTATGTCGTGTGAGGAAATAAAAGAGGGTTCAATGCAGGACAGATATGAATTTCTTATGTCTACAAATGCGGATATGAGTATGATAAGCTGTCTTTACGTTGAACGGGATAAAACTCTTATAAATCTTATGAACGAGCTTGCACAGGAAGCCCCCGATATGCGTTTTGATTCTTATGAAAATATACATCAGCGTGTTTGGGTAATAACATATCAGCCGACAATAGAGCTTATAACGGATTGCTTTAAAACACTTCCGCTTTACATCACAGAGGGACAGACAAGATATGAAACCTGTCTCCAGTACCAGAATCAGCAAAAAGAAAACAATCCTGCTCATACAGGCGAGGAACCGTATAATTATACTATGGTATCACTTATGAATGCAAATTCAGACGGTATTGTTATACTTCCGGTACACAGAGCAATAAAATGCCCTAACGGCTTCAGACCTGATTTCTTTGTTTCATGTGCACAGGATCATTTTAAGGTAGAAAAAATAATAGTTGACAAAACCGAAGAAAGCATTGTTGAGACAATGAAAAAGCAGATTGCCACTACAAGAAACGAAACAAGAATTGCGGTATACTGCGGAGGTGATTTCTTCTACAGAATGATTCTTACTGATAAGGAATATATCAAAAATGAGATGCTTCCTGATAGCTCGCAGGCGTATTGCTCGCTTGATGTAGTAGCATTGAACAAGCTGCTTTTAGAGGATATACTTCATATAAATTCTGAAACATACGGAAAGCGTGTTCATGTATCAAGAAGCTCGAACGAATTGTATGAGGCTGTAAACAAAGGTGAATACGATGTAATGTTCGTTATGAATCCCGTTAAAACTGACCAGGTAAGAAGCGTAACAGCTGCCGGCGAAAAGATGCCGTCAGATACTGTCAGTATCTTCCCAAAGCCGTCAGTAGGCGTTGTTATTAACGTCAAAGAGGATTAAAATTGCTCAAATAAAGAGCGTTTCAATTATAACGCCGTTAATTCGGTTTTATATATGAAACGCTCTTTTCTTTTTTTAAACTCTTTCAATTATCCAGTCTGCAAGCTTGTCTGAATCATTAACAAGTCCGTGCGGATGATGTCCCTGGCAGTTTCTCGGAACTACCTTTAGCAAATCCTCATGTCCTTTGTAAGCATCAGCCAATATTCTGCCGTTCATGTTATAATTGACTGTCATATCTTCTGTTCCGTATAGCATGATTATCGGAATACGATTTTCAATCAACGAATCAATTCTGTTCATCGGCTGTTCTTCAAGAGTCATAAGCTTTGCTCTTGTAATACCCGGATATGCTTTTATAAATTCATTTTCCCAAACATCTTCAAAGGCATTATACTTTGCCGGAAAATCAAAGAAATTAAGCACAGGTGCATCAATAAACATACACGCAACAGATTCGGGGTGGAAGCCTGCAAAATTCACTGCATGAGCACCTCCGCAGCTCATTCCGACAGGCACGCATTTATCACGTAGTCCGTACTTTTTCGAAATAAACTTTACAAATCTTGCTTTTGCATCGCAGTCCTCTTTTGTTGCAAAGCGTGATGAGTTTTGAAGCCATGCCACATGGAAGCCTCTGTTTAAAAGCTCAATTTCTGTTTCGGGGAATGCATCCCAATACTCGGTTTTTAATGTCCAGTTTCCGTTTTGCTCTTTCTTTTTCGGAAGGACAAGAATAGCTGCTCTTCCTTCAAATTCAAATTCAAGCTTTTCAAAGCCGTTCCAGATTTTTGGAATTTCGTAGCCGTTTTTTTCAAGATAAGCATCAACTGTTTTCATATACTCCATAACCTTGTCATCAGTTGATTTGTAGCCCTGCAGAATAAAAGCATGAGCTTCATCAGGGATTTTGATAAATTCGCAGTCATTGCCGATAGCCTTCATTTCATTATACATCTGTTCTGTCAGCTTACAGTCTACCGTAGCGTCTGCATCGCCATGCATAAATAATATTTTTGCATCTGTTTTTGCTATGTTGTGTAACGGCGAAGCCTTTCTTCTGTCCTCGTCTGTTTTTGCGGTATTTTCCCATGTTGTACAGTCTGTAACAGGGTTTGCGGCAATAACAGTATCAGCCAAGTCAGAAAGCTCCAAAGCAAGATGTCCGCCTGCTGAATCGCCCATGATTATAAGCTTTTTAAAATTACATTTGCTTTTTATAAACGTAACCGCATCCTTACAGTCATTAATTAAATCAAAAACTGTTGTTTCGTTGTTAAAATCTATTGAACGGTATGAAATTGCCGCTGAATTGAAGCCTCTTTCTGCATAATACTGTGCATGAAAATTCATCCAGCTTCCGCTCCATTTATCCGCATCCTCTTTTATTGCATACCATGCACCGCCATGGATTGTAAGCACCATTACGTCTGAGTTGTTAAGATAAATTTTAACAGGCAATCTTACTCCGTCAACTGTTTTGTATGAAGTATCAATGTCAGGCTGAATTTGTTTTATTCTTTTAACGTCTTTATTCATTATTATTTCCC